>CAKZUV010000354.1 GCA_937921555.1 uncultured Saprospiraceae bacterium | reverse complement strand
CAGATTCTAGGCGAACTATTTTTGCCTCAATCAAAGAAGCAAAATGGGAGTTATGCTGTGTATAATGACCATTTTGTTGATGCAGAGTGAGGCAAAAAGAGGAAGTATAGAATCGTACTTTATTTATTTAACATTCCTAAGTTCTAAAACCCAATTTAAGACATAAGAAAACGATAAATAATGTTTGGTACAATTCTTCTGATTGACGACGATAATGCCACCAATTACCTCCATAAATATTATCTGGAAGAGTGGAAAATTTGCGATCGTGTACTAACCGCAGAGGATGGTCGGAATGCGCTCGACCTTATCCAGAATACACCGGATTTGCTTTCTGCCCCTAACAGCTTGATTCTTTTAGATATCAATATGCCCGTGATGAATGGGTTTGAATTCTTACAGGAATACGAAAAAATGTCGATTACAGATAAAGCTGATTACCTTTTTATTATGCTGACGACAGAACTCAGTTCAGCATACCAGCAACGGGCTAACCAAATATCAGATATTGACGGGTTTGTAAAAAAACCGCTTGCTCAGGGGGATTTGATGGAACAGGTAAAGCTGAATGTAGTTTCCCGGTAGGTAACCACGTGGAATAAATAACTATCCGTTTTGACTTTTTAAAATTAATTTACGCTTCGTTATTTTCAATTACCGGGATTATTTTTCCGCTGATTTGGAAGAACGGTTGCGCCGGCAGCGTTCACTGCAGTATTTCACATTTTCCCAGTTTTTTTCCCACTTTTTGCGCCACTTAAAAGGTAATCCGCAAACCGGACAAATCTTTTCCGGTAAATTTTTCTTTTTCATATCTGCTTTTATTGAAGTTGTTTATCAACTATTTTGAATATTTTGTAAGCGTTATTTGTTTTTAAACATGCTCTTAGATAAACAAGGCTATTGCTTTGGTGTTTACAGAGTATGGAAGATAATCAACGTATACCACTTAACCTCCGCGATATTGACCGGATTGTCGAAATGGCCTGGGAAGACCGTACGCCGTTCGAAGCCATCACCTTTCAATTTAATATTTCTGAAAAAGAAGTAATTGAAATCATGCGCCGGGAGATGAAACCCTCCAGTTTCCGAATGTGGCGCAAACGGGTGCAAGGCCGTGCTACGAAGCACCGGGCTAAACGAAATTTTACCTCGGGCCGCTATCGCTGCAGTCGGCAAAGAGCCATTTCAAATAATAAAATCAGTAAAAGGAGATGAATGATTTTTTTACGACGGACTTTACAAATCCCTGGTATTTTACCTTGTTTACGGTCACTACGTTCGTTATAATATTCCTCCGGTACCTTTTTATCTCCGGCGTTTATCACTATATTTTTCACAAATTATTCCGGGATAAATTTAAAAAAAGAGTTATTAATTTTCAGCCAAAGGAAGTTCAACAATTCCAGACCGAGATTGTCCGTTCCGCCATCACTTCTTTTATTTTTGCCCTTTCGGGCACCATTTTACTGATTCTCTGGCAAAATGGATTTACGGGTATCTATCTGGAATGGACCGCATATCCGCTTTGGTATCTTCCGGTGAGCCTTCTGCTGGCCATGCTGATTCACGAAACTTACTACTATTGGTTGCACCGCTGGATGCATCGGCCAAAAGTTTACCGGCTCGTACACAAGTGGCACCACGATAGTATCGAAACGACTTCTTTTACCGCCTTTTCATTCCATCCCATTGAGTCTGTTTTGCAAGCGCTCATGATCCCGGTGCTGATCATATTTTTACCGATGCACCTCAGCGTTCTATTGCTGTTCCTGATTATCATGACCATTTCGGCCACTATCAATCATGCCGGAATAGAAATTTACCCTGCATTTTTTAACCGGCACTGGCTCGGCCAGTGGATTATCGGGGCTACTCACCATGATCTGCACCACAAACAATTCCGCTATAATTTTGGTCTCTATTTTACGTTCTGGGACCGTTGGATGAAGACCGAAAGTCCAAAATCTGACGAGTGGTTTGAAAAGCACGCTAAAGACTAAAAGGGACGTGGACTAAATTCCGTATCTTCGTAAAAAAAAGAGATGGCGACCAATAATCGCAATAAAATACGCCAACGCTATACCGAAAAATTTAACCGACATTTAGATTCGCTCAACGCAGCGCAGACCGCCGCAGTCGAAGATATCGATGGTCCCATGATGGTCATCGCTGGTCCCGGCACTGGAAAAACACACATCCTCACCGCCCGGATTGGTCGTATCCTGCGGGACACCGACACCCAACCCGGAAATATTCTCTGTCTGACTTTTACCGACGCGGGTGTATACGCCATGCGCGAACGACTCCTTGAACTGATCGGTCCCGAAGCTCACCGGGTGCATATCTATACTTTTCACTCTTTTTGTAATAATGTGATTCAGGAAAACATGGAGTATTTCGGTCGGCACGAACTCGAACCACTCAGCGAACTGGAACGGGTAGAATTGCTGCGAAATCTGATCGACCAGCTTCCTTCGGAACATTTGCTACGACAGCGGAGTAATGATGTTTATTATTACGAACGGCATCTTTTTGATTTGTTTAAAAAAATGAAATCCGAAAACTGGTCCCCGGAGTTCATACTGCAACGAATAGATAATTACCTTACCTCGCTGCCGGATCGTCCGGAATTTCGATACCAGCGAAAGACCAAAGAATTTAAAAAAGGAGATTTAAAACAGGCTAAATACGACGATCTCGTAGCTAAGATGGCTTACCTCAAAGCGGCAGCACAGCTTTATCCCAAATACGTCGGTATGATGAAGCGGGCCAGACGCTATGATTTTGATGATATGATTTTGTGGGTACTGGAAGCTTTTCAAAAAAATGAAGTGCTCCTGCGTACGTACCAGGAACGGTATCTTTATTTTTTGGTAGACGAATATCAGGATACCAATGGCACCCAGAATCAGGTGCTTCAGGAATTGATTGAGTACTGGGAAAAACCCAACGTTTTTATTGTAGGAGACGACGATCAGTCTATTTTTGAATTTCAAGGTGCGCGCCTCAAAAATCTGGTCGATTTTTATCATCAGTATAAAGACGATTTGAAGCTCGTGATCCTTACGGAAAATTATCGGTCATCGCAGCATATTTTAAATAGTTCCCGTTCGGTCATCGAACAAAACGACAATCGAATTATCCGTAGCCTTGACAACGTCACTAAAATTCTGACCGCCCAAAATCCGAAAGTTGCGACCATTAAGGTTTTGCCGGAAATCGTCGCTTACGATAACCGGGCACAGGAAGAGGCAGATCTCGTCAGCCAGATTGAGCAACTTTATCAGGACCATTTCCCAATGGAAGAGGTGGCGATTATTTACGCAAAACACCAGCAGGCCCGAAATATTATTACGCTTTTAGAAAAAAAACAGATACCGTACAATACCCGGAAACAGATTAATATTCTCGATCTTCCATTGGTCTTAAATATCCGTTTGCTGCTGGAATATCTGAACGCAGAATATCAAGTTCCTTACAGTGGAGAATATTTGTTATACAAAATCCTGTCGCTTGATTTTCTTGGAATCCCCGCCAATGATCTGGCTAAAATGAGTTTTTATCTGGCTCCTCTTCATGGTGATACGAACTGGCGGAATTTGATTGGTAACGAAATGAAATTGAGAGAAATCGGCGTGGAAGCAGTTGGCCCGGTCATTCAGTTTTCTCAATTACTGAACGAATTAATCAGCCAATATCGCAGCTATCCTTTATTGACTTTGATTGAGAAAATTATTAATCGAAGTGGTCTCCTGGCCAGTTTATTAGAAAAAGAAAATAAAGAATGGCACCTTCAGGTCATCAGTACTTTTTTTGGTTTTGTACAAAAAGAAACCGACCGCAATCCTCGGCTTACCCTCGACGAGCTACTGGAAATTTTTAATAAACTGGACGCCAACCGGTTATCGGTCAGGATTCAGAAAACCATCTATCATAAAAATGGGGTCAATCTTGTAACGGCGCATAGTTCGAAGGGTCTGGAATTTCAACGGGTATATATCATTGACGCGGTTCAGGATCAGTGGGAACCTTCCAAACAATCTGCGTCCCGTCGATTCAAACTTCCCGATACAATTACCTTGTCCGGTGAATCGGACGCTACCGAAGCACGGCGACGGCTCTTCTACGTGGCGATGACCCGGGCTAAAGAATTTCTGCATATCTCGTATGCCAAGAAAACCAACGTAGGTAAATCCATCCAGCGTACCCAATTTGTTGATGAAATTCTTTCCGATGGCAGTGTTGAGATCATTCATAAATCTCCCGCTCCCGAGGCGATGTTTGACGCACAATTATTGTTGCTGCTGACTACCCAAAAGCCTAAAATTAAAGAACAAAATCGCGAAGCAATAGCTGGCTTGCTGGAAGGTTTTACGCTGAGTGTTACGAGTCTGAATAGTTTTCTCCGGTGTCCGCTCGGATTTTATTACGAACACATTTTACGGATTCCAGCCGTACAAAGCGAGGCGGCTTCTTACGGTATTGCGATGCACTACGCGCTGAGCAAAATTTTTGAAATCAGACAATTGGACCCGCAAAAGCAATTACCCTCCGCCGAAGATACGCTCGTCTTTTTCAAAGCCGAAATGCAACGGCAAAGAGGATATTTTACGTCCGCAGGATTTAAACGCCGCATGGAAATGGGTATCCGGCATCTTCATTTGTATTACGATCAGTTTCACACAGCATGGCCGAAAAAAATTCTGGTAGAATATTATATTAAAAATACAGAAATAGACGGTGTTCCCATTAAGGGTACGATTGACCGAATTGATTTCAAACCCAAATCTCCGTCGGTTCATATTATTGATTACAAAACGGGGCGACCATCTACGAGTCGTTTCAGCAAATTTACGGAGCGAAATCCGTACGGAGGTTTGTACCGGCGACAATTGATTTTTTATAAGCTTTTATACGAAGCAACGCAAAATGAATTTTTTGCCCGACAGGGTTCAATCGCTTATTTTGAGCCGGATCACGAAGGAAAATTTACCATTAAGTCCGTAGAATTTACGAGCCAGGAAGTACAGGCGGTGAAAGGATTTATCAAAGATGCTTACGAAAAAATTATGGAGCAGGATTTTTACGAGGGCTGCGGAGAGGACAATTGTAAGTGGTGTAATTTTGTGAAAAATAATGTAGCGGTGGACTCTTTTACAGATCTGGAGGCGGAGGCAATGGATGACTGACCGATCCCGACTGAAAGGAGGGCGGCGTGCGACAGCGCGACGAGGGAAGGAACCGCGTAAGCGGACGGGATGGCAGTTTTTGATGTGTGGATTTTTTGATTTTTTGATGTGCGGATGATGTGCGGATTTTTTGATGTGCGGATTCGTGGATTCGTGGATTCGTGGATTTTTAGTAAAAAAAGATATCTGTCAACGATTAAACGATTTTGATGTGCAAGACTGACCGATCCCGACTGGAAGGAGGTCGGCGTGTGATAGCGCAACGAAGAAAGGAACCCATGCCTGGAACGGCAGGCAGGCGCGCAAGCGGACGGGATGGCGGTTTTTATTAAATGTAGCAAGGTGAAAAATCGTAAAATTTCCCCTGTGGGGCCGAGGTGAAATTTTGATCCTTTTGCCGGACTTCTTTTTAACACTTTTATTGTTTGATTAAAATTCCGGAGGATTTTTCTCTGTCGTCTATTCTAAGAATATAAATTCCGAATGGCCAGTTTTGACAGTTGACTGTTTGCTCTCTGGTCCGAAGTATTTCTTTTCCATTCATTGTAAAAACACTAATTTCCAGATGATCCTCCGGACTTTCGATGGTAAAATAATCCGTTGCGGGATTGGGATAAATTTTAAAATCAGATGTAGTGAAGTCCTCAGTAGCTACGATCAGTGGCGTTAGTTGTCCCACAAATCCATCAAAGCCATTCCCAGCAGCTAATTCCTGCTGTCCATCAAAGGTGGCGGTACCATTTAACGCACCACCAACATAAATTTGTCCTTCCGTGTCTGCCGCCAATTCGGATAATAATACCGTTTCTGAACTTGTTACGACGTGTGTTTCCACAATATTCATCGAGGTATCTATTTCCAATATAAAAGTATTAAAATCATCTCCTGCGGCCTGTAAATTAAATCCATCAACATTAAAGCTGTTTTTAAAAAAACCACTCCAGTAAAAATGTCCATCGGCAAATACCAGTGCTTCGGACAATTCAATTTCCAGATCACCGATTGACCGGGCCGCTAACGGAAACCCGTCGGTGTTGTATTTTATAAAATACAAATTATCATTCAAATTAGGAGACTGAAATTCAAGGTCGGTCCGTAGCCGTACCAAGCCAAAAAAACTTCCGGCAGCGTAAATATTTCCATCATTATCAAAAGCCACATCACTGCCCGCCTGTTCGTTCACGCCACCAATTTTACGACCCCAATTTACACTTCCATCCGCATCATAAACTGCTAAAAAAGCATCGCTGTCATTTGTATTATTCTGAATCGTATCCGTCCCGAAATTATACTGTCCACGCATACTTCCGGTGATAGCAATCAAATCGTTCTGACAACTCATTCGACGGGGTTGAATCTCGCCCGCTATTCCTGCCTGATTTGCCCATAATAAATCTCCCTCTGAAGAAAATTTCAGTAGAAAAAAATCTTTCTCTGCGGATGCCGTTAACACGACATTTTCAATAAAAAGAGAATCAGAAAAATTTCCGGACAGGTAGGTATTCCCTTCTGCGTCGGCGGTCATTGCTCCCAAAAGTTTATTACCCGTTCCTTCGATAGACCGCGCCCAGATGGGTATTCCCGTATTGGTTACCTTCAACAAAAATATAGCTTTAGAACTTTTCGTAGCGGATAAATTCAGTTCACCAAACGTTCCATCAAACCAATATTCGCCCGCCCAGTAAATATTATTTTCAGCATCCAAAGCTACGTCTGTCGTCTTATCCGCACCGGCACTTTCGCCTGTGAGTACCCATTGTTCCTGTCCGGTAGCATTCAAACCCGCCAGGAATGCATCCGTATTTCCTACGGAGATGCTAGTCGTATTTCCGATTAGCAATTCGTTCTGAAAGTGGCCTCCCACCACCAGCCCATCATTGGGACGGGCCGCCAATGATGAAATGGTTTGACTTCCCTCTCCAGCTATTGGCGTCAGCCACGGCCAGGTTTGTGCGGTAGCCGGTGAACTAATAATGGTATTTCCAGCTATCAAAACCAATAGCAATAAAAATCTGCGGTACTGCCGGAAGAAGTTAAGCATTTACGTAAATTGATTTAAAATGGCGAAATTGATTAAATTTGTAGTTATGAAATTTAGTAACAGAACGTATTTATTTGGCTGCTTGTTTTTGCTATTAATGGTCAGTAGCTTTTTTAGTTGTAAGCCGGATACGGCCAACAAGCCAGTATCAGCACCGGAAGTGGTCGCTCAAATCCCGCAAATCGACAAACTGGATCAGCAGATTGCAGACAATCCAAAGGATCCGAATCTGTATTTTAACCGGGCCAAGGTATATTTTAAAAATGAAGGCTACGACGAAGCAATTCAGGATATGGCTTACGCGATGCAACTGGATTCTGCCAATATCGAATACCATCATTTTTTGACGGATATTTATCTGAAATACCCAAAATCCTATCAGGCATTGCTGACCATGCAACGCGTCGTGGCGCTGCATCCGCAGGATGTTCCGTCGCTGCAAAAACTGGCGCATCTGCACCTCATTTTACAACAACATCAAGAGGCGATGAATGCCCTTGACCGGGCACTGAAGGTTGATCCGCAAAATGCCAGCAGCTATTTTTTGAGAGGATTGACTCTGGAGGAACTGGGTAAAGAAGAGGAAGCCATTAAGGCTTACCGCTTTTCAACCGAACTGGATGCGGACATGATTGATGCGTGGATTATTCTGGGGCAAATTTACCAGCGACGGGAAGACCCGACAGCCATCCAGTTTTTTAACAATGCCATCAGAGTTGACACGACCAATATTTTTGCATTGCATACCAAAGCTAACTACCTTCAGCAGACGGGTGCCACCCAGGAAGCTATTGACGAGTATCGAAAAATTATTCTGCTGGATCCGGGTTATTCGGATGCGCATTTCAACACGGGATTGGCTTATTTAGAATTGGATTCTACCCAGCTGGCTTATAAAAGTTTTGACCTGGTCATTAAAACGGACCCGGCCAACGCTCAGGCTTATTACTACCGTGGTCTGACCGGAGAACTGATCGGAAAATTGAATCAGGCAAAACAGGATTTTGAGTATACGCTCAATATGGATCCGGATTTTCAGCCTGCCCGGGAGAGCCTGAACAGAGTGAGTGAGATTTTGAAAAAATAAAGAGAAGGTTGTTTTTGAAAATAGATTGCTCGCGGCGGTACCGCTGTCTAAGGAATGTTAAATAAATAAAGTACGATTCTATACTTCCTCTTTTTGCATCACTCTGCACTTATTTATTTGCCATTCCTAAGGTTTCTAAAAAGGAATGATGATTGCATTAAAACAATTCATTATGTAATAATTTTTTAAATT
The DNA here is from genome assembly GCA_937921555.1 of uncultured Saprospiraceae bacterium. Classification (GTDB taxonomy): domain Bacteria; phylum Bacteroidota; class Bacteroidia; order Chitinophagales; family Saprospiraceae; genus JALZUU01. The sequence continues at coordinate 16,165 of CAKZUV010000354.1, read as the reverse complement.
AAGATTTTCATAAAAATATTTCTCATGAAAAATATAGTTTGTTTATTCCTCCTGACTTTATTATTTGGATGTCAATCCGACCGTAACTCGAGTTCTGTTTCGTCGGAAAAGGTGACTGCTACCGCAAAATCAGCGAGTGTCCCAACCGGTGCTAAAGTAGTGTCCCAACCTGTAAAAACTTCCCGTGATACGCTCAAAAAGCCAACCAGCATCCGGCCCCGTTACGCGGTTAACCGTTCCCGGCCTGCTTCGGAAATTAAAGGTGTTTACCCCTACGATATTGAGCTGAAAAATGCGGATAGCAAAACGATAAAATCAGATAAAATTTTGGCTGATAATGATAAACCAACGGTCTTTTTATTCTGGTTGACGACTTGTCTTCCGTGTTCTATGGAAATGAAAGCCATCAAGGAAAAATACGCAGACTGGCAAAAAGAAGCGGACTTTAATTTTTACGCGATTTCTACGGATTTTGAGAAAAATTTTCCGAAATTTATTCAGAAGGTAGAAGAGAACAAATGGCCGTGGGAAACGTATAACGATGTAAATAGAGAATTTCGCCAAATTCTTCCTGGTGGTCTGAATGGTCTGCCCCAAACTTTTGTCCTCGATAAAAACGGTGAAATTGCGTATCACAAACGTAAATACAGACCAGGAGACGAAGATGTTTTGTTTAGCAAAGTGAAAGAATTGGCGGCAAAATAAAATTTATTTTTCACCATCAAAGATGTTTTTAGAAATCATCTTTGAATAAACCATAACACACAATGGCTGTATTAAAAGTAATTGAAATACTATCTAACTCTACCAAGAGCTGGGAAGATGCTACCGCAAAAGGAATTAAGAAGGCATCAAAATCAATCAAGAACATTCGTTCTGCTTACGTTCAAAATCAGAATGTAACCGTAGAAGATGGTAAAGTACAGGAATACCGCGTCAACCTGAAAGTAACTTTTGAGGTGGGAGCATAGGAGGGTGTTCAATTAACTGTGCCTGATTCATTATTCTGCATCTTATATTTTTATGTAATCTACATAAAAAATTGTTGATCAGTTTATTAGTTATTGGTCTCTTTTTACGCAATGCTAGCGTATCAAAAAAACACAGATTATTGAACAGTCCCCATAACAGGTTTCCTGATCATTTATTAAAAAAGTAGCTATTTCTGATTTGAAATAGCTGCTTTTTTAATCAGGTGTGTGAACCCGGCGGAGTTTTTATTTATCTTGCTGAGCAAAAACCTTTTGTAATAAATCATTGGTTCTCAAAGATTTATCGCCACGAATATTTTCTTCCTTCTTTTCTACCAGACCAAACATACCGGCCAGTGCCTGTCGCGTTACATGGTCATCCAGATCCGGATTGGTCTTTTTTGCGAAAGGAATTTTATTGTATTTCGTTACGGCAGAATTCCAGTAACTGCTCGCATTCACCTTCTCCAGCGATTCAATAATTACAGGTTTAAAGGCTGAGTAAAGCTGATCGTATGTTGCTTTTTCGAGATAACGGGTCGCCGAATCCTTGTCGCCCATCAGAATATTCATCGCATCTTTAAAGCTCATTTGTTTGATCGCACTCACAAAAATCGGCTTTGCTTTGGTGGCCGCATCTTCTGCCGCACGGTTTACTTTTTCTACCAGATTGGCTTCTACGTCACTGAACCCCGGAATCACTTTTAGCTTATTCGTGACTACCTGAGCTTCCTCCGGCAATAAAATTTTATACGCAGATTTATAATATCCATCTTCCGCTGACAAAAAACTAACCGCTTCGTCCACGCCCAAATCGAGTGCCTGCTTGAGTCCGTTACCGGCATCTTCCTGAGACAATCCGCCGCCATCGGTGATTGCTGATTTTGCTTTATTGAGCATGCCTTTAAATCCCTGTGCCTGCACCGAAACGGTAAGAACCATGCTAAGCAATAGGAGTATCTGTATTTTTTTCATAATATTATAATTTCAATTTTTGGTAAAAAGGGCTACTGTTTCGTGGTATGAACGAATCTATGGACTACTTTATTTTTTCAATTTTCAAACCAACCGATTGGATACCCTCCAGATTTTCAATTCGCATATATTGCTCCAGCTTAAAAACGTACTTGCCTGCTTCCGAAAATTTCAGGTTTTTTTGTAAAAAGCCTTCCAGATGACACCATTCATTACTGCAATCCCCAAACCAGACGCCACCCTTGTTCGCAAATTCTACCGGAACCTGCGTAACCGTCTCGCGGCCCGCTGGATCAGTTGCGTGAAATTTCAAATAAATATTCTGATAAGGAAAGTCTGCACTGTGCGTGATATCCAGCAGTAAATTATACGTTGCCGCTACGTCGTCCACATTTACCTCAAACTCGGGAATGTTCGCGTAGGTCCAGGTCTGTGCGGGAATTTCGGTAGTCTCAGAAAAAAAATAGGATTTACCACATCCGGTAAGAAAAATCAGGGTCAAAAAAGTAAGAGAGCCGAGGAAAGCGATATTTTTTTTCAAGGAAATAAAATTTAGAAAATGAATGAAATTCCTGAAACTGATGAGGCGTAGAATAAAACTAAGTCTTTATGTAATTCGGGAGCCACAAAGTCACAAAGGACACGAAGAAAAAACTTTGTGTTTTAGTGGCAAAATAAAACACAAAAGCACAAAAAAATTATATGACAATTTAATGCCTTCGGCAAGAGAGCAAAAAAGGATGAGCTGTTGTCGCAGCCCATCCCTCTTTTTTTTATCCAAAATAATCTTTCATCCGTTCAAAAAATCCTTTCTCCGATTTGCCCGGTTTCGGATCAAAATTAGGCATGGAGCGCATTTTTTCCAGCAAGGATTTTTCGCTGTCACTGAGTTTTTTAGGCGTCCAGATATTGGTATTTATCAATTGATCTCCGACTCCATATTCCTGTACGGAAGGCAATCCTTTTCCTTTCAGCCGGAACATCTTGCCAGACTGCGTACCCGCCGGAACTTTGATTTTCACCCGTCCGTCAATCGTCGGAACTTCTACGGAAGTACCCAGGGCTGCATCCGCAAAATTCAGGTATAATTCGTAGATAATATTCATCCCATCCCGCTGAAGTTCAGCGTGCGGTTTTTCTTCGATGATTACCAGCAAATCTCCGTCCGGTCCGCCGTTGGCGCCCGCGTTTCCTTTGCCACGCATCGAAAGTTGCATGCCTTCGGCCACACCTGCCGGGATTTCGATTTCGATTGTATCATCTCCCTGTGTGCGTCCGTCACCGTTACAGGTTTTACATTTTGCGGTAATCATATTGCCTGATCCGTTACAAGTCGGACAAGCAGTTGTGGTCTGCATTTGTCCCAGAAAAGTGCTTTTTATCTGACGAACATAACCAGATCCCCGGCAAGTGCTGCACGTCGTAACTGAGTTACTATCTTTCGCTCCCGAACCATTACAGGTCTTACAATTAACCTGCTTTTTGACTTTGATTTTTTTGGTAACACCGTTGGCAATTTCCTCCATCGTAAGTTTCACCTTGATGCGCAGGTTACTTCCCCGTTGGCCTTTGCTGCGGCGGGTATTACCTCCCCGTCCTCCGAAGAAGGATTCGAAAGGACTTCCGCCACCACCTTCGCCAAAAATATCTCCAAATTGAGAAAAAATATCCTCCATGGTCATACCCCCACCAAATCCACCGCGTCCACCGCCGGCATTGCCACTTACTCCGGCGTGACCAAAGCGGTCGTACCGCGCTTTTTTGTCCGCATCGCTGAGAATTTCGTACGCCTCCGCCGCTTCTTTAAATTTGGCTTCGGCCTCCTTGTTATCAGGATTTTTATCCGGATGGTATTTCATCGCTACCTTCCGGTACGCCTTCTTTATTTGCTTTTCGTCGGCGGTTTTAGGAACCCCGAGAATATCATAGAAATCTCTTTTTGCCATAATCATTTTATTGTATCAGTGAGCAAGTTGTTTATTAGAGCTTGTCTAAACTTCCATTAATTGGCTGCAATTGGTAAATTTTATTCTGAATTTCGTTAAAAAGCCTCGCCGATGCTACGGCATCGCCTGTGTTTTTTGTCTCATTCAAAACAAAATTTTCTCAATTTCGCACAATCATGAAAATTTGGACAAGCTCTAAGCACAGTGAAAAATGCAAGTGTAAAGATAAATTACCAGCACTCAAAAAATGAGAAGGGAAATTTCCTGTTTCGTCGGCAAAATTCATTTGAAGGGGGGGGATTTGTTGATTTGTTTAACCTGCCTTCCTGCTGCGTTGGCAGGCAGGTCGTTGAATTTGCTCTAAAAACTTTAAAAACGGGAACCTTGAAGCATATCCAATTAGGATAAACTATATATTGAATTCACAACAAATAAGGTGTACTTTAAAGAAGTTGCAAATATTACAGTTTTGGAGGGTTGTAAATAAAAAACACGCGTCGGATTTAACCGAAACGTGCCTTCTAAAAGATCGAGAAATGGTTTTTCTCCCAGCTGTAGCCTTATAATAATACTTGCTGTGGGAAAAAACGGGTTGTCTAATGAATTGATGGACCTGAATTAAATAACCATATCCTCTTCAATGATGATGCTGCCACCCTTGATCTGGCGTTGATCTTTTAAGGTGAGTTTAAGGGCTTGCCATTTTGGAGAATTGGTCGTGATCATTTGGTTTTTTGTCGTTGAACTATTTTGATTTTTCATGATGTAGATAAAATGTGATTTCAGACACGGGGGTTGCCTTTGAACCTGTATCATTTCAATCGGATTAGAGAAAATTGAATTAAAGCTTGAAGAGAAATTCTTCGTGTTACAAAACGAAGAAACAGTTTAATCGGGAATGAAAAAGGGCATTACAGAAAGGGGAGAGGGTTTTACAGAAAAGTCGGTAGTTTTTACAGCATCCGTTTTTTTGTAGAATACGGAGGCATTATTGCTACTTTGGCCTCCGGGTTTTGAGGAGGTTGGCCCGGCGTTCCAGAATCTTTTTATATTCCTTGGAATAGGGGATTGGGGCCTGTTTATTCCCTACGTTTATCCGGACTTCTTTTTCGCACATACCACCGAGTTTGTAGATATTGATGATAAAAGATTTGTGAATCCGCTGGAATCCGGGATTGGAAATATCTTTTTCGAATTTGGTAAGGGTAGGGGTATACTCAATCGCGCCGTCGTCTGTGATGATACGGGTGTGTCCATCGTAACTTTCAAACCAGCAAACATCTTTATAATAAATGGTGCGTTTGATATTTCCTTTTCCAAGTTCTTTGATGGTAAAGAAATCCTGATTTTCATTTTCATCTTTTCGGAGGGCTATTTCATTTTTGGCTTTTTCAATATTAGCCTGCAGTTGTATATTGTCGAAAGATTTGTTGAGAATGGCCACGCTGTTTATTTTGGCAGCTTTGTTCATCAATTGCAGATCAGTCAGCATGGACGAGAAAAAAATAATGGGCGTATTGTTTATTTTTGTAAAACTTTGGGCCAGTAAAATCCCTCCTTCCTGACTGTCTTCCAGTTCGATATCCATGATCACGAGGTCGGGTGGAAAATTATGGAAAAGACGCAATCCTTCGCTGGTCGTTTTGGCAATACCAGTGACTTCGTGGCCCAGTGCTTCGAGGAATCTCACAAGTCGCCGGGCCGGTCTTACGTGATCTTCCACAATTAGTACTTTGAGCTTTTCCATGTTTATAATAAGGTAAGGGTTTGATAATCAAAATTGAATTTGAAGGACAACCCCTTGAGGGATTCAATGCTTGTTTTGCCTCTGAGTTTGGAAATAAGACTGTTTAGAATTTCAAAATCAGTTGGTTTAACCAGGGAGATATTTTGAGTTTTCTGAATACCGGGTCCATTATCGCTGTAGGATAACTGAAGCGAATGATCGCCAATTTTTTTCAGCGAAATTTTAATTTCCGGTGCTTCCTGATCGTGGAAAGCGTGTTTGACCGAATTGGTAAACAATTCTTCTACGGCTAAAAAAAGCGGACGTATTGCTCTTTTACTGACCTGGAGAGATGGGTCACAATGAATATGAACTTTGGTGGGCCGAATCTTATTGGCCAGTGCAGATAATTTATCACAGAGATCAATAAAACCATGACAAAAATTTTGACTCGCTTTACCCTGGTCATCCTCTACGGCCCGGATAGTATTGTAAACGACAGAAGAGGCGTGAACCAGACTTTTGGTTTTTTGTAAAGCTACCTGTGTTTCTTTATTTTTGGTAATCATTTCCTGTTCTTCCAGATTGTTCAGGATCAGCAGATAATTATTGTCAACGGTATGATTCTCAGCCCGCCGGATTTTTTCTAACATTTCTTTTCTTTCTTCGGCAGCATTCTTGTTTTTACGCTCCCGGTCATATAAAAAATAGACAATAACGGAAATCAACACCAGGAACAATGCAACCGTCGCTCCGATGGCTTTATTTCTGTTGGCTTCGGCTTTGGCGAGTGCGCTTTCTTTTTCTAACAAGACAATTGCCTGTTCCTTTTTTTCCGTATCGTATTTTACTCTTTCCCCCGCGACCACTTGTAAAATCTCCGTGGCCGTAGAGGAATCTACGTTCTCATAAAGGGAGGTGAGCTTTTGCGCCAGGTGGTTCTGGTTTGATGTTTTCAGAAAGGAAATCAATTCTGCGTATTCAATTTCGACCTTTTCGGCAATAAATTTTTTTTCATCTCCAATCAAATCCAGTCCATCTTTGAAATGTTGCTGAGCGGTTTGGTGATTTTCAATACTGGTAAAATACTCCCCTAGATAGAGATTTCCAATAATTAACTGGTGTTTGTTTTGAAATTCTTTGGCGATACTAAATCCGGCATCCAATAATTTTTTAGACAGATCGAGGTCCCGGAATTCTTCGGATTTCAGGTATAATTTACCCAAGGCAATGGAAGCCACACAGGAATCAAATCTGGTGGCGTACGGATTTTCCAACACACTGGAATAGTATTTTCTGGCGGATGGATACGCTTTCCGCTTGAGTTTTATTCCGGCAATATTATTATTGATAATTCCCCACATCTGATCCTGGGGTTCCATTACTTCCAGCGCTTCCTGGTAATAATCCAGTGCACCGTCGTCATCATAAACATTTGAACAAACGATTCCCAAACCATTCAGAAAAGCAACTTCCAGATTTTTATAACCCAGTTCCCGGCAGTGTTGTGCACCCATTTTGTAATGTTCGATCGCTTTGCCGTACTTTCTCTGAATAACATATTCGTTGCCCAAAACATTGTAAATCAGCGCGTGCGTTTTTAGTGTTATGGGGTTCTCGGTTTCCGGTTTACTGTGCCTCATGGGTTCCAGCAACGCCAAAGCAAGTTCTGACTGGTAGGTTTCTGAATACATGACACCCAGCAAATATTTCGCCCGGTATTCCACGTCCGGATCACTGGCCTCTTCTGCTTTTTGAATGGCTTTTTTGAAGGTTCGGATCGCTTCGTCTGGTTCACCCTGCGCCCGGTAATTTATTCCGGTACTGATATAACATTTGCTGGCTTTGCTGAATGCTCCCTCCTGGATAAAATAATACGCGGCGGAATCCAGCAGCATTATGGCACAGTTCTGTTCTGCTTTTTTTGATAAATTATACAAGGAATCTGCCTTGGCCATTCCGACTAAATTCAAGTCAGGAAGGCAATTGCCGGCATTCAGTTGAGACGAAAAAACAAGCAAAAAAAGGAAGAGCATTTTACAATTCATGGGGCAGCTTATTTATTGAATTTTGTCGGAGACAATTTCAGCCTGAAAAAACAAGTTAGATAAATGCGGATGATGAAATTATCTCATCTTAGAAACAGCATTAATCTTTGCATTGATTGAAATAGAGTGGTTTCAAAACAAACTTAATGATTCAATTTTATATCACCTAATATTTTCTGGGTTTTAATACTAAAAAAAAAGTATTTGTTATGGACTCGTAATTGCAGAGAAAATCTTTGGATTTTAAAGATGAATTTTAGATTTTAACATTGTTTTTACATTGGGTTTTTTCTGTGTTTTATACTTTTAAAATTTAGTTAATTATCGTCATTTAGGCTAAGTTTTACCTTTATTTACCCTGAATTCAGATGTTTTCTGATTTTTGAAATTTAGATTTTACTCTGGGTTTTTGCTTTAAAATTAGCAGTGGATTTTATGAAATTTTTATTATAGGGAAACCAACTGTAATCAACGAGACCTACACTTCCTGAAAATCCCAGTCCATTTATTTTCCTTTCGCACCGCCATGCCCGAATTTTTAAGATAGTTTCTCTATCTTACGAAAGAATTCCTTTTTTGTATAACTTTATAGTCCGTAAATACGATAATTTACGGTATCGTATCCCGTTTATAAAAAACAGAAAAACAAAAACCTTATGAGATTCAAACTACTCTTATCCGTGATTTTAGTATCCGTATTCGCTTGTAAAACGAAACAGGAAATCATAAAGACCATTGAGCCGACTCCATCTTCAACCCCATCGTCCTACCATCAGGTGCACGACGCAACCCGGGATCTTCAGGGTGAGTGGATACTGGTGTCGTCAGATGATTACTTATTGCCTGATATTTTGGAAGATGGGGATGAAATTCACTGGTCATTTAATCCCAGTGACCATACACTCACTACTTCGAAATCGATCCGGGGGAATGATGCACCTGCGAACGGTCAGTATCGGTACTGGGTGGACAACTGCTTATTGCAAATCAATCAGCGGACTTATTTGTATACTGTTCATTCAATTCTGGATGATAACGGTCAGGAAGTTGGTAAAGATCTTACGATATACGAGAACACCGATCCGGGGATGGCCGATAACGGTTCCATTTTTCGGTTAAGAAGTATGGATACTTTTTTTGCTTGTCCGGTCTCGGAAAATCCCGAAGAGGAGCGCATGCAGATTGTAAGTTTGATAGATGGAATAGTTTTGCAGACCGGAACGGACTATCCGGTGATAGAAGGTAAGTGGTTGCTTACGGGAATTTCTGCCTTTACGACGCCATCTAATCTTCCTGATTTTATGAGTGAAAAAGTTATCTGGGATTTTGGACAAATGGAGACAGGCGGTAATGAACTGACGATTATAAAATCAAATGCTGAAATCAAAAATGACCATTCTTTGAAAGCAGGAAAATACAACCTCTGGACGAATGATTGCATTATTAAGATCGGATCCGAAACTTATAGCTATCAATTATTCAACGACGGATCAAAAGAAAGGCTGGAATTGAGCATGGGATTGTCACCGGCTATATCGGATAAAAATGTTTTTAAGTTTGTGAAAATCTAACCAGTATAATTTTTGTTTTGCCACAAAGTCAAACTAAGAACACAAAGATTTTTCTTAATCAAAAAGAATTCTCCGTGGCTATGCCTCGGATGAACACGCCTGCCTGCCGTGCCTGCTGCAGGAAATCCTGCAAAGGCAGTTTAGCGGGCCTGATTAACTAATTTACCGATTAACCGTGTTTAGCTTTGAGCGATACCCCGACGGCTTGCCTCGGGGAGCTTCATTGTCCTTAGTGACTTCGTGGCCAATTTTGATATTGTATAGACATTTAAATCCGGCCATCTGCTCAGACTTCTACCGGCCACCGGCGATCAGGCCAGACGCAGCAGATGTTGGATTGGGCCAGTTATGGTTTCAATGATTCTCAGGAAAAAATGCGCCTTCGCTTTCGCCTTTTCTTCCTGCAAATCTTCGCGGATAGACATGATGAGTTTGCCCAGATTATTTTCTCCGGTATTTGTTTTCAGGTCAATTCCCCAAAAAGTATCACCCCATCGGTTTCCCTCCTGAATAAACTGGTTTCCCGTCTTCAACAATAACTCTTTAAATGGTTTTTGTGAAAACTTCATTACTAATAATTCCCGCATTACCTCAACTTTGATGGATTCCCAATCGTCTCTAAGTACTATTTTTCTGCTTTTTCTTTTTACTTTTCCCGGATGATTATTCGGGTCAGAGCAGAAATTTTTCCATTCCGGGTCATCTGATTTGGCACTCATGTAGCCATGTTCAACGGAAGAAAATGATCTTCCATTGTATTTGATTTTGCACGGAACAAAATTACTTAACCATCGGTATTCATCTCTAAATTCCCGGATCATGACTTGTGTGTTTAATATCCAAAAGGATAGTTTGTTAAAAAATAATATTTCATACACCCGAACCCTGATTTTTATTTTTTAGTTCCATCCTCCGGAAATTTATTCCAGAAGACGAAAAAAAATCATGTAGTAAGGAAATGCATGGAAGGATTATTGGTTTGTGACTTTCGGATTTTACCGCGTTATGGTGTTATCAGGTGAAGGCAAAATCAACGGAACGCAAGCCTGATTTTTTTGGTTTTTCGCTTTTTGGAAATTTCTTTTTGAAAAATAGAAATACAGATTTTGTCGTATTAAAATAAATTTGTATATTTATTTCACGTTCCTAAACTGCCATAATACAAATTAGCTGTTCACTAAAAGCGGCAGACCGCAGAAAGGACAATTAATTTGGAAAACAATTTTTTCTTTTTAAACGTCTTTATTCCATACAGAAAATTCAACCTTTCTTCTCTAAAACAAAACAAAAAACATGAATTCTAAAACCAACCTATTTCTCCTGATTTTTTTTGCTGCTATTTTTACATTTGCTGGATGCAATGGGGACCAGGAACAACCGGCCGGGGACGGATCTGCGGATACGACCATGAACAGTACGGAGAGTGATAATTCTCCAAAAAAATTACTGGTCAGTCAACCTTTTAAAAACGTTCGGCAGGCACCTGAGGTACTGACGCTGACAAACGTGGAAAAAGCAAAATCATTTACCCTGGAAACGGGAACCGTCATCAACATTCCCGCCAACGCCTTTGAATATCCGGACGGTCAGCCCGTGGAAGGAACCGTTGATTTGCAATTTACGGAGATGCATACCGCTGCAGAGATTATTGTTTCCGGAATTCCAATGACGTATATTGATGAGAACGGAGAGGCGCAACAAATGCAATCCGCCGGGATGTTCGAAATCCGGGGAACTCAAAACGAGCAGCCGGTTCGGATCGCAAAAGATAAAACGATTGAGATTGGTTTGGTTTCCGACGTAGAAGGTGATTACGATTTCTGGTCGCTGGATGAAGAAGCGGGCAACTGGATTAACGAAGGAATGATAGCAGCAACGCCCGGTCCCGTTCAGACGAATACCTCGCCTGCGGTACAAAACAAAATCCGGAATCTGCAACAAAAAACTAAAAACAAACCGGTAAAACCCGTTTTCAGCGAGGCGAATAAACTGGTCTTTAATGACCTCGATTTGAAAAAATGTCCGGAATTAAGAGATCAGAAACCGGTCGTCCTGATTTACGCCGGAACGGATGTTTCCAAATCTCCTCAGGAAAATAAATGGATCAGACAACCGGGGATTTGGCACAAAAAAGCGATCAAGCCCATTACTGACGAACCGGGAAAATACGAATTAACATTGCTCGGTGATAAAATGTATCAAATAAAAGTAGAAGCCGCACCGAGCGCGCTGGAAATTGATAAATCCAATGCTGCTTATCAGCAAGAACTGGCGGAATACCAGGCTGCGGTCAAAATGCTTTCAGATACAAAAACGTTGGTTGAAAAACGCAAAACTTTTATGCGAATGGCCGCCGTTAGTGGTTTTGGTCGTTACAATTGCGACATCCTCTGGAAAATTCAGAATGCGGTCTCACTCGATGCGGATTTTGAAATTGAAAATACTACGGACCTGATAAAAAGCAAGACCCTCATTTATATGATTACCGACAACGGGCGAACCGTAGTGAAATTACCCAAAGCAATCTGGGGTAAATTCCGCTATAATCCTGCGGCTGAAAATAAAATACTGGCGGTGATGCCTGACAATACTGCGGCGCTTTTCAGAGAAGAAGATTTTGAAGCACAAAAAGAAAAAATGATCGCATCGGATGGCGAAGATTTTGTTTTTTCGATGGATAAACAACCCGGCGAAATTGAAACCATGGAAGATCTTAATAAATTACTGGCCGTCGATGAACCCGAACCAATTCAGGAAATAAAGCTTTTTCCGAATCCTGCCAGTGACCAGTTTACGGTGAGTTTTCATTCCGAAGAATCGCTGGATACACCGATCCGGATTCTGGATTCAAAAGGTCAGCAGGTGGCCAACCGAATGGTCCGCTCACAACCCGGAAAAAATGAAGAACAGTTTGATATTTCTGCCTTACCGGCTGGCAACTATATTGTACAGATCAGAACGGAAACTTTTGCGAGTTCAAAGCAATTTATTAAAATGAATAATTAGCATCGACGACACAGAGTACACATAATACGATTTTTGTGTATTCTGTGGTAATGGCAATTATAATATTTGGTTGGTATCAGAGACGCCGTCCAAATAATAATTCGGCTCGACTATTCTAATCTGAAATGCTTCTTGCAAAAAGTAAAAAGGGGAGGACGTATTTTTCCAGGAGAAACGTCCTCCGTTTTTAATCAATGAGAATTCTCCGGGGTGCTACCTTGGATGTACACGTTAGCGGGACTGATTAACCAATTTACCGATTAACGGTGTTTAGCCCTGAGCGATATCCCGACGGCTTGCCTCGGGGAGCTTCATTATCCTTTGAAATGTCAGTTATGATTCGGATTTTCGTACTACTTTTAAGTTTACTTTTCTCCAATACTATATTTTCGCAAGCAAAAGACCTCAAGGTTTATCCCATCCGGGTAGATCACAAATGGGGCTATGCGAAATTTTACGGTACTTTTGTTGACACCCTGATTCCTCCCCGGTATGACTACATCGGTGACGTTTATCTTCCCTGGAATGTGGTGGGTGATCAAACGGATGTTTCCCCGTTCCGGCTTTTTGAAATTGACCAGAAGGTAGGATTGCTGGACAATTTTTTGCAGGAGTCACTGCCCAATAAATACAAACGGATCCGACCAATTTCTAAAAAATTATTTGCCGTTGAAATAGATCAGGGTTTTCAGTTGGTTAATGAAAAAGAAGAAATATTATTTGACGGCACTACTTACGATGATATCAGAGGAGAGCGTTCTGATGATAAACTGGATTTTTTCTTTGTCAGAAAAAATCGTAAATGGGCAGTTGTAAATAAAGCAGGAGAAACAGTTTCCAACAATAAATATGCAGCTATTGAAGGTGCGGGAATATCGGGTTTTTTTAGAGTGAAATATAAAACAAACGAATATTTATGGACCTTAGTGGATGCCACGGGTACGCCTATTCTGCCCGACTCGTATCAGGCGGTTAAGATCGTCAGCAACCGGGCGATTATAGTAAAACCAGAAGGAAAATCGTCGTGGGAATATTTTCTCAGACATAATAAACAAAGTGAATTTTTAAAACAACCAGGTACTTTTAAAAGTATAAAAAAAATATCCGGTCATCTGCTGGCATTAATTCCTGACGATCCCGCTTCACAAAGCATCAGATTGCAAAGTTTAACGGGGGATTTTGAGATTATTAAAGAGCTGAAGATAACGGTGATTGGCGGGGCGCTGGCTGGGGTGGTTCCTGATTTCCATCCCGTTGATGAAAACTATGCTGTTCAGTCTTTCTTAAACGAAGATAAAGATGCGATCAGGTATAGATTGATTGATTCTTTGGGAGAATTTCATTCCGGTTTTTTTGACGAGATTAGAGTTACCAATAAAAAGGGTGTTTATTTTGTTGCTGAAAATACAAAAATTGGGAATGAAACCTGGCAAACTTGGGGCGTTCTGCAATCCGCAAAAAGCAAGAACAAACCCATTAAGGTACAGTATAGTGAAATTTTTGATTTTGAAGATGATATTGCTATCACGGAGGTAGGGAATTCTTTTGGAGCGCTTGCCATCGTCAATAATCAACTGGAAACTCTACCACCCATTTTTCAGAATGTTTATAAAAGTGGGAAGCAAACGCTGCAGGTTCAGGCGAACGAAAAGGCTGTAATTTACGAGTTGACACCAGAAGGAAAGTTCACGGAAGATTTAATTGTCAACAATACAGTTGTTTTTGCTGAAAACGAAAAACGGAATATCACAGAGGCCGTAAACAGACCATTGAAAACTGTTCGGGAAGCGGAGGAAGAGGAGCCTGAATCGCCCTATCTTCATTACGATTATAAGGACGGTAAACTGATTATTCTGGATGGAGAAAAAATTGTCAAGAAAACTGAAATCACTGAAAAGATTTTGTTTGTAAAAACATTTTCAGAGGAATTACTGGCCATTTATCTGGAATCGGAACCCGTCAAAAATACTACCACCAAAAGAATTACCCAACAACCACTTGCCCGGATTGCACTTTTCAACATTGCTGAAAACAGGACCGTAAATACCGTTCCACTCGTCGGATTTCGTCCCTTCCTTTCAGAAAATAAATACACGGCCTTTTTAGATCCAAATGGGAAAATGGGGTTAATTGACCGTGCGGGAAATCAAATGATGGTCAATGGTCAACCGCTGCGTTACTTGTACATTCGTCCGTTCTACGCTGGTCGTGCCGGCGTTTGCCTGGGCGATAAAATTTACGTGGACAAAAAAGATCAACTAAAAATCCCGGACAAATATAATCTGGGATCCGTTTCAGATTTTCTGAATGAATTCAGTGTCATAAAAATAAAATCAAAAGATCCATCAAAGAATCCTCCCAAAATAAGCAATGAAAAAATTTACGCAGTCAATCAGGAAGGCTACGCCAAATGGGGATATATCGATGCGACCGGAGATTTACGGATTGAACCAATTTATGATTTTGCGGGAAATTTTAGTGAAAAAAATAAGCGGGCCTATGCCTTGACAACGCTTGATGAAACAAACGGACTGCGACTAAGGACGAGATTTGATCTGATCGATATGAATGGGAAAGTATTGTTGGAGACGGAGAAAGATGTACTGGATATTTCCTACAAAGAGATAACGGAAAAAAAATCTTTTTTTCAAATAACCGTCGGTAAAACGCCTACTTTTTACTTTAATCAAAAAGGCCATCAGATTTTTGTCAATCCTACCAGAATGCGGCCTTTTTCAGAAGGGTTGGCGTTATTCCGAAGTCCGGAAAATAAATGGGGATTCGTAGATGCGACCGGGAATATTCTGATCGAGCCGGTCTTCCGGTACGCCCGTCCTTTCTCCGACGGACTCGCCTTTGTGGTCAATGAATCGGGGATTTGTTGTTTTATAAATAAACGGGGAGAAATTGTTTTTGAAACTGACTTTACGGAAAAACAACAAATGGGATTAGGCGACTTTCATCAGGGACGTTGCTGGTTTAAAGGAAAGAAAGGTTGGTTTTGGGGATGCTATGACCTGACGGGATCGGTCATTATTGAACCGAAATTTTATTATGAAATAGCCGCGGGCAGTTTACCGGGACCGGGAGAATTATACCATCTTCCGATGGATTTTAAAAACGGGGTGTCTAGTACGCAAGTACTTGATGAGAACGGAAAAAGATCGTGGACTATTATTGATCTGGCCGGAAAAAAGAAAACCGAATTGGGCACTTATTCGACGATTGAGTCTTTTGATAATAATGGGGTAGCAGTCTACACCCTGTTTTCCAAAAAAGAAAAAGGATTGTTGGATGAAAATGGAAAACAACTCTGTCCGCCCCGCTACAAACATATCAAACCCTTTGTAAATGGTTATGCACCCGTACAATCCGGTGCCGGAAGATGGGGACTGATCGATCTTTTAGGAAAGGAAATTCTGAAACCTATTTACAAGGAAATTGGAATAGCCGGCGAGGGCTTGGTACCCGTAAAACGCAATGACCAGGATTGGTTTTTTGTAGACCTTGACGGGAAAAAAGTAATTCCGGGACCTTATCAAGCGATCACCCCTTTTCAGAATGGGATGAGTTTTGTCAGGCAGGAAAAAAAGGAATCCCTGATAGATAAATCCGGTAACAGAATTCATATATCATCGGGAAAACCAGTCTTTATTTCAGAAGGTATTCTGGGCGTTTTAAAGAATGAACATGCCCCAAAACGCAAACAACAATATTTTTACGCCGATGAATCCGGTAACAATATTCTGGGCCGTAACTTTAAGGAAATTTCTCCTTTTCAGCTTGGGGTGGCAAAGGTTCGTATCCTTTCGGAAGAAGTGCCTGGTGGTAAAAAAAGAAGAGAGCTGCTTGGTGCGGTCAATAAAAGAGGGGTCATGATTGTTCCTCCCAAGTTCAGAAATTTACACCTCCAGCCGGACGG
>CAKZUV010000353.1 GCA_937921555.1 uncultured Saprospiraceae bacterium | reverse complement strand
TAAAGAACGTCCACCGTACCAGTAAGAGACTTTACGATCTCTTGTTTTCAGGGTATGGAACAGGTGGAAAATATGCGACCGTAACGGTGCCATTCCCGCTCCACCACCGATGTAGACCATTTCTTTTTTAGTCGGCTTGATAAAGAATTCACCGTAAGGACCAGAGATGGTAACACGATCACCAGGGTTACGGGTAAAGACGTAGGACGAACAAACACCCGGATTTACGGGTAAGAAAGCGTTGGTTTTACGATCCCACGGCGGCGTGGCAATCCGGATATTCAGCATCACGATATTTCCTTCCGCGGGGTGGTTGGCCATAGAATAGGCACGGAACTGTGGTTCGTCGTTGACCATTACCAAATCCCACATATTGAATTTATCCCAGTCTTCCCGGTACTCTTCTTCAATATCCATTCCTTTGAAATAACAGGTAATCTTTGGTACATCGATCTGTACGTATCCACCCGATTCGAAGTCGAGGGTTTCTCCTTCCGGAAGTTGTACCACAAATTCTTTAATAAATGTAGCCACTCCGTTGTTGGACTTAACCCGGCAATCCCATTTCTTGATACCAAAAATTTCTTCCGGAATCCGGATATCCATATCGGAACGAACCTTTACCTGACAAGCCAGTCGCTTGTTTTCGGCTACTTCTCTACGGGTAAGGTGATTCAATTCCGTAGGCAGTACATCTCCTCCACCCGCATCAATGTGACATTCACACATCGCGCAAGTTCCTCCACCTCCACAGGCGGAAGGCAGGAAGATGTTCTTTTCAGATAACGCCGTCAGCAGATTTACTCCCGGCTTTACCAGCATGGGATTTTCGGTATCTCCGTTCACGATAATTTTTACATCACCCTGCGGAATCAACTGCTTACGCGCGTAAATCAGCATAAACGACAGCGCCAGAATAACCAGGGTAAAGATGGCTACAGCGGCGATGATCAATCCAAAATCAAATAAAAGTATCATAGGTATTTTGTTGAAGTATTGAAATGTTGAATCGTTGAATTGCTAGTTAAATCAATGATTTTTTATTTCAATACATTTTTAAATTGCTTATTATACAAACTACTATTAAGAAACTACCACGTCTTGCTAACAATGTTTTTTAGCTTCGGTTTAAATATTCTAAGGAACAAAGAAAGGTCCAAAGAACTTTGACACCGATATTACTTTCCGGCAGTCAGCGCCGAAGGATCGATTCCCATCAGGGACATAAAAGCGATTCCCATAAGTCCGGTCAGAATAAATGCCATTCCCAGTCCGCGTAGTGCGGGTGGTACGTTGGAATATCTGATTTTTTCCCGGATGGCGGCAATGGCAATAATGGCCAGGAACCAGCCAAATCCTCCACCCAAACCGAAGGCGATGGATTCTGAAAAACTGTATTCACGGGCTACCATGAATAAAGAACCACCAAGAATCGCACAGTTTACAGTGATGAGTGGTAAGAAAATCCCCAGAGAAGTGTAAAGTGCAGGAGAAACTTTTTCTACGATCATCTCTACCAGCTGTACCATGGAGGCAATTACGGCGATAAAGAGGATAAATCGCAGGAAGGTAAGATCCATTCCGAAGATTCCGTTTTCACTTAATAAGAGTTCACTGATCAACCAATTGATGGGCATCGTGATACCCAGTACAAAGATGACAGCGAGTCCGAGACCGAAAGCAGTAGTCACTGTTTTGGAAACGGCCAGGTAAGAACACATTCCAAGAAAGTATGCCAATACCAGATTTTCAATAAAGGCAGCTTTGATAAAAATATTGAATAATTCCATTTTTTTAAAACTATGAGCCAATGGCATTTTGCAGTGGCTGGTGAATATTTTATTTTATAATAGCAATGTGGTTTTCTACGAAACGTCTACCAGCGTTGGCCGGTACGATCGCTGTATCCAGATGAAGATACCGATGATAAACATCGCCGCGGCGGGCAACACCATGAGGTTGTTATTATAATAACCAGCAAACAAAGAACCGATGCCACTTTCGGCGGCGGTATTGATCAGGTAGCCTATCTCGTCGTTACTCGCACCAATGATATTAATTTGAATTGGGCTACCGGCAAATAAAGTTCCTTTTCCGAAAATCTCACGAATTACGGCGACCATGATCAAAATCACTCCGTATCCTACTCCGTTTCCGAGACCATCCACGAAAGCTCTCCACGGACGATTGGCCATGGCGTAAGCTTCGAGTCGTCCCATAACGATACAGTTGGTAATGATCAGACCGATGTATACAGATAATTGTTTGTAGATCGGATAGTTGAATCGCTTTAGCGTAAGTTCCACAATAGTTACCAGGGTAGCAATAATTACCAGCTGGACAATCATCCGTACCTGCTTGGGAATTTTATTTCTTACCAGCGAAGTAAACAAACTGGAAAATCCACATACAAATACTACTGCAATTGCCATTACCACCGATGGATAAACCAAAGAGGTAACTGCCAGGGCAGAACAGATACCGAGTACCTGAATAGTGATGGGATTGGTATCTCCCAGTGGGTCCAGTAATAATTTTTTCTCCGCTTTTCCAAATAGCGGATCTTTTTCCTTGATTACCTCGGGGGTAGTTTCAGTTGTGGTTGTTTCAGCCATTTTATACTAGATTAATTTTTATCAATTTTTTGAGTTTCCTGAGGATTTTATCCTTTGGTCTTTTGTGCGCCTGCCTGTTTGTTGAGGTAAGGCAGATAATATTTGATACCTCTTTGCAGCATTTCTTCTACACCGTCTGCCGTCACCGTTGCTCCCGAAATACCATCGACCGCGTAAGGATTATTGGCAGTACCGCCAGTTTTCTTAACTTCTACGGAAGTATAAACACCCGCATCATTAAAAATTTTCTTTCCCTTAAATCGACTGGGGAAAGTAGGGTTGTCTTTAATTTCAGCACCCAGACCCGGCGTCTCTCCCTTATGGTCGAAAGTCGCACCAGCGATGGTCGTCAGATCATCTTTCAAGGCAATATTTCCCCAGATTTCGTCCCAGAGACCATTGCCACGAACAGAAAGGATAAAACTTTTTCCTTTTTCGCTGTTAAAAACATACAGCGGAAAAATGCGCTCATCTTCCGGCTTTTTCTTTTCCTTCGCCAGGTCGATATTTTCCGGCTGCCCACCTTTGTATCCTGCTTCTACGATATCCGCTTTCGTCAGAACAGCACCACTCATATCCAACGCGATCTGCTCTACCTTGGAACCAAACAAATCGTTGATCTGATCATCGGACATCAATTTAGGGTCTTCTCCCAGATAATCACTGACGGCACCTAAAATGGCCCGCTTATTAAAAACTGCTTCGTTATCTTTGATTTGACCTCCCCACGAAGTGGACAAAAGCGCCAGTGTCAGAGCCACTCCTGCGGTCATTATTACTACGAATCGAATTACACTGCTAGTACTATCCATCGTTTATTTATTTAAATGATAATTTTTATTCCTTTCGGTAAATTTTAATGTGCGCTGGTCGCAGCGGCACTTTCCGTTTCTACCCGTTTTACCACGGCCGTTCTTTTCAGACGGCGACGTACATTTGCTTCCAGTACATAGTGGTCGATCAGCGGCGCAAAAACATTCATAAATAAAATAGCCAGCATCCAGCCTTCCGGATATGCGGGATTCAATACCCGAACAATCATTCCGATCACTCCGATCCCAAATCCATAGACCAGTTTACCGGTATTGGTAGAAGTGGCAGTTACCGGATCGGTTGCCATAAATACCAGCGCAAATAATAAAGATCCCATTGAGAACTGATAATACCACGGAACATCCATAAATGGAATTGCACCCCACATGTTCATCAGCCAGCCCGTAAAGGCGGCACCGATTACCACACTCAACATAATTCTCCAACTGCCGATTCCGGTAGCCAATAAAATAATAGCACCGATAATGATGAATGGCTTACAACTTTCCCCGATAGAACCAGGAATTGCGCCCCACCACATTTGCGCAGGAGAATAAACAGACGTTACATTTTCCCAGCCACCCTGGAAAGCCAGACTCAGTGGCGTAGCAGCCGTGTAACCGTCGGCCATGGCTACTCCGGGCTGGAAGGTATCCCATCCTGCCCATTCGAATATTCCGTTGAATAATCCAGTATGGAACCAATTATAGCTGGAAGTCCAGAGACCGTCCGCATCTTTTACCAGACCAGCAACCCATACCTCGTCTCCGGAGATGGTCGTTGGATAAGCAAAGAAGATAAAAACACGCGCCAGCAGCGCTACGTTTAAGATATTCATACCCGTTCCACCGAATGCTTCCTTACCAATAACAACGGCAAAGAATACGGCCAGGGCCAGAATCCAGAGAGAAATGTCCGGTGGCATAATCAGCGGAATCAAAGCACCCGAAACCAGAAAACCTTCCTCAATTCCGTGGCCTTTTTTCGCGGCGTAATAAAATTCGATTCCCAGTCCCACGATGTGTGTGACAATAAAAATCGGAATAATCTGCATCAGACCGTACGCTAACTTCAGGTGAAACCCTTCAATGAAGCCTACGTGCTGTCCCAGCGCCACAAAGTGCTGGTGACCGATATTATAAGAACCAAAAAGGTAACAGAACTGCATTGCAATTACCACCATTACCATGGTACGCTTCAAATCCATTCCATCCTTGATGTGTGTTCCATTCTTGGTAACGTGATCCGGGGTGTATAAAAAAGTAAAGAACCCATCGTACAAGGTGTGTAAGAATGGACTTTTTTTCTTATCCGGTTCCACTTTCTTAACAAAATCTAATAAACCCATATTTGATATTTATAGTCGTTATTAACGAAAATTAATTTTAATTTTTACTATCCCTGTTCCCGCATCATATCCAGTCCCTGTCGCAGAATCTTCTGAACGGGTTGCTTGGAAGTACAGACAAACTCACAAAGTGCTACATCTTCTTCGCTCAGTTCGTATATTCCCAATCCTTCCATCCGCTCGTAGTCGTTCACCAGGATGGATTTCATTAATTGTTGTGGATAAATATCCATTGGCAGCACTTTTTCGTACTGTCCCGTTACCACGAAAGCCCGTTTTTCACCGTGCATGTTGGTATCCGGTTTGAATTTATAGTTAGGAAAAAGGAAATTAGGATAAGTCTTGGAAATCGTTGGGCGGGGCGATAACGGTAATAACCAGCCGAACATTTCGTATTCATCACCTTCTTCGAGCACAGTTACCTGATCGTCAAAAAATCCGAGATGACCATTCGCCGGCAGTGCATCCCCTGAAAGTACGTCTCCGGAAACGATCCGAACGTGGTCGTTTTTCAGATTTCCTTTGACCATGTTTTCCAGGTTAGCTCCCAGATAGGTTTTTACATAACCTGTGTGTGCCAGTTCAGCCCCCGTTACTGCGATAATTCGCTCGGCCACATAACGTCCTTCGAGAAATAACTGACCGATGGTAATCACCTCCTGTACGCCTAATGTCCATACCCGCTCGTTGGCAGAAATTGGATTGGTGTGGTGAATCTGAATACCTACATTACCAGAAGGATGTGGTCCGTTGTAATAAGTTTTTTCTACGCCGGTAGCCTCTGTAAAAACACTTGAAGGAGCTTCTTCTCCACGTGCATCGAGTCCCAGGTGTATATTTCCTTCGGTTAGTTTGCCGATTACGTCCAGTCCTTTCTGGAAGGCCGCTCCTTTACCCGCTACCACAAAATTCAGGTCCGGTGCATTTGGTGCGCTGTCGAAAGTAGAAATAAAGATCGCCTTTGGAATATCCAGTGGATCAGCGACTACATTATAAGGACGCTGGCGAATCATTGGCCATACGCCGCTTTCCAACAGGAATGCAACCAGCTCCTCCCGGGAAGTATTTAAATCCGGCAAGCTATAACTCCGGAAGCTATTTTGTTCTTTATCAGCCAGAATAACTACCTCTGCAATTGAACGTTTTTCACCCCGGTTAACGGCTACTACTTCTCCACTAACGGGAGCGACGTATTTAACATCTGGTCTTTTTTTATCAAAAAACAGAACATCTCCGGCTTTCACCTCTGAACCTTCTTCTACTTCTACTTTTGGAATTGGAGACATCCCCACAAAATCAGTTGGCTTGACAGCAAAGGTAGTAGGAGTAACTGCAAGAAATTCTTTTTCTGCGCCTCCTTCCAGTTTGATATCATGTCCTGCCTGCAGATTAACCAGGCGGCTGTTTTCGGCGAAGTCAGGCGTTTTTGGTTTAAAAACATCCGACCAGGAAGGGATCAGCGAGAAGTTGGTGTTGTCCTGCTCTATCCCCATATTTTTTGCTTCAATCCGCATCAAACTATCTGCGACCTGAAGTACTACGCCCAGAATCAGGATAGCGACGACAGCAATCAGTGCGGTATAAAGGTAAGTTGACCCTTCTCCCGCAGTTTGGGCATTAGCTTGAAATGAAATGGTGATAAAAAAGAGCAGGAATGCGAGTTTGCTTATTCCGTTTTTCAAAATTGGCAATTTTTAGTGTATAAGAAATGGTTATCTGACAGCAACCTGTACAGCATCATATACGGTATATGAGATACCCGGTTACCTTAGATTCCAAAAAATTTATGCAAAGATATAAAGGATTTACGATATTACAGCGTTGTAGTTCGTGTATTTAAAGCCGTAACACTATTTAGATTTATTCTAAACAACACTTGTCTATTAATCGTATTTCCTGTTTTCATTATCCGGAGAACTAATTATCGTTTTTAAAGGTGCTTTGACGAATGAAGTCTAGTTTTTAAAATGCTTCAATGATTTTTGTTTTGCACCATCAGACGATCCCCCGCGCAGCAAATTTTCCCCGGATAAACGTTATACTATAAACAGCAAAATCTATAATTGTTTGACCATTTTCCTTTTTTATTAAATCATTGGATTACAAATACTTCGGAAACAGGATGTTTTACAAAATATTTAATACGTCATAAGCGATTTTGCCATTTATTAATTTGCCGAATGTGTACTAAATTATGCACTTAATCAACCAACTTCCCTCAAAATTCACTTATTTATATATATTAGTTGTAATTAATAAGAAAATTGAATTATATTGTCCGTTAAAATAAACGACAATTCAGGAGACCCCCATTAAACAGAAAGTAATAAATCATTTCTAGTTTACCCGTTTCCTTAGTTTCAGTGTTATCACTCTCTATAGTGTATTAAAACAGTTTTTACGTTTTAATGCCTACAATTATATGGACAACCAGGTGCCGTACGCGCATCAATGGTCTGGCTAACCATATACCTAAGATATTTAAGATTTTTGTATTTATATGAGAGAGTGGATGTCAGAGCCCTGCGGTGTACTTCGGTAACCCAGGGTTCTTTTCACGCTAGAGGTGTGCTTCGCGATAGACGCTCCGCCAGTTAACGTAACCGGAAATCGCCACAATGGTATAGATCAGAAACATAATAGAAAACAAATAGAGCCCCCGGTGAAAGTAAACAAAAATACAGACCACATCTATCACGATCCAGTAGAGCCAGTTTTCCAGAATTTTTTGGGTAACCATATAGGTAGCGATTAACGAAAAAACGGTCGTTGCCGCGTCGATGTAAGGTAACTCAGCCCCGAGAAATTGCTGACAAAATTTCCCCCAGATTACCGCGAGGATCAGGCCGGTGATCATAAAGAATATATGCCGGTTAACGGGCCATTCGCGAATTTCTAATGCTGATGCTGACATATCTGTTGCTCCTCTTTCCACTTTTTTTGTTTGTGTCCAGATCCACCAGCCGTAAACGGACATTACTGCGTAAAAGACCTGTAGAATCGCATCGCTGTATAATCTGACTTCGGGGTCAGCATACACAAAAAAGGCAATGACGACACTAATCAAACCCACAGGCCAGCACCAGACATTTTCCCGGGCCGCCAGGATAACGTAGATGATTCCAAAAATAAAGGCCAGCCATTGTAGCCAGCCCATTCCCAGCGCAGACGCCAGTATTTGGTTAAAGACAGAAATATCTTGCATTAAGATTTTTTAGGTAAGGACCGAACCGGATTAATCCATTAGCACCAGCTCGTAAAAAACTTCTTTTATAATTTGATATCCGGTTTTGGGATCGGTATTTTCCAGTAAGATATCAATTGTTTTCTCCAGTTTGCCCCGTTCTTCTTCCGTATCACTTTTAAAAATAATTTTAAAACTTCCCTCTTCTCCGGGTAAAAAGGTCTGACCATCGGGGGTATCAATAAATTGGGTACAGTCACAGCCTGAGATCAGTTCAATTTTGATGGGTTCAGATCCGGTATTTTTAAATTTATAAATAAACTCCGGACGCTCTCCTGCTTTCACATTTCCAAAATCCACCCGCTGCTGTTCGAAGGTCATATAAGGGTCTATGTTGATATCTTTTACTGCTTTTTTCTGTCCGGTACAGGAACTGATCATTAAAAATACCAGACTCGCGGCGAGCATTAATGACAAGTTATTGGCAAAAAATTTCATACTTACTTTTTTAGCATCACTTTAAACGTATCAGGAGAAGCTTCTGCCGAAGTTTCTCCTGATTAACAAACGACCAAATCTCCGTCGTTGTTCTCCAAAACCTGGAAAAAATCTAGTTTTTCTTCAAACGCTTCTTTTCAATCTGAATAGAAGTAGGACCGGCTACGATCTTAAACTCTGTCCGCCGGTTATAGCGGTGCTCATCGTCACTGCATTTCACGCCATTGGCACACTGATTACGGATCTGCGTCTCTCCGTAGCCCACATCCTGAATCCGGTCCGAGGCGATACCACGTTGTACCAGCCAGTTTTTGGCAGACGTAGCACGACGCTGAGACAGCTTTTTATTATAGCCCGAAAGTCCCTGACTATCGGTATGGGAAGATAATTCGATCACCATATCCGGATATTTGTTCATCAGTTCCGCCAGATAAGAAAGGTCCGCTTCTGCTTCGCTGAGAATTTTATCATCATCAAAATCGTAGAAGATATTACCCAGTTCGATAGGCTCGTTGGCCGTATATTCTTCGTATTCCGGCTCTTCCGGTTCTGGTGGTGGTGGCGGAATAAAAGTCAGATTCAATTTTTGTTCAAAGCTGGTGGTTGTCGTAATTCCAACGGTATTAAATTGTAAAGTATCGGCGACAAAGCCTTCCTTGGAACCAATAACCATATACGCCATTTCTGACTTTAACGGAAAACCAAAAATATGGGACGCCTCGCTCGTTTTATCGTTGGTCATGCCCATCGTATTATTGGTCATTTCGATCAGTTGAACACTTGCACCGTTAAGCGGCTCGCCGTCCGCAAAAGTAAGCGCTTGTAAATCCAGCACCACTTCTTCTTTTGTTAATTCCCAGATATCCGTACAACAAGTTTTTCCTTTTAATGATTTTCCTCCCTCGCGGTTGGAAACCAGCGTTCCACTGTAGCCATCTTTGTCAATAGAATAATATAAATCATCTACCATTGAGTTATAAGGTTTTCCCATATTCATGGGTGCACTCCAGACACTACCATTCCATTCTGATTTAAAAATATCAAATCCACCAATTCCGGGGTGTCCTTCGGAACTGAAGTATAAATTTCCATCCACAAAATAAGGTGACTCTTCGTCCATGTCCGTATTAATCACATCCCCCAGATTTACAGGAGTAGTAAATCCGTCTCCCTGCCGGGTCGCATAGTAGATATCATAACCTCCGTAGCCTCCATCCATATCAGAGACAAAATAAATCACTTCGTTACCGAATAATTCTCCGGCAGCAGGTTGGCGAATAATGTAATCACCGTTGATCCCCGGAACTTCGTTGGCCGGTTTCCAGCCTTCGTCACTTTTATCGCTGTAATATAATTTACTCTCCTTCAGCGCATTTCCTTCCAGCGTCGCACGGGTAAAATACATGCGCTGACCGTCACGACTGAAGGAAATATTTCCGGTATGATAGCCTTCACGGTTGATATTTACACCACCTGCTTCCATCGCTTCTTCCCAGCCTTCTTCTCCTCTTCTGGAAAGAAATAGTTTAGAATGATAGTCGTTGTCTCTGCTTCCTAATTCCTTGATTTTATTTTCCCGCATCGCGGTAAAATACATTTCATCTTTAGAGGCCAATAATGGAGAATATTCGGAAGATTTGGTATTTACTTTTTTACCTGCGTTTACCAGACTGACTTCCATATCCGGCTGCATGGACTGAGCGAGTTGAGCCCCTTCTATTTCCCGCTTGGCACGGGCAATGTTGACGGGATCTTCGGATTCGCTGATGTACAATCTCAGCTCTTCGATCGCGTCGGGATAGTTGCCCGTCATCTTGAGCGTCCGTCCATATACGTAGCGTACTTCGGGAAGAAACGGATTGGGCTTTTTACGTGATTTTCGTTCTACTACCCGTCTGTACCAACGGCCCGCTTTTTCATAATCCCGTAACATAAAGTTTAAATCCGCAATTTGCTTGGCAACGGCCAGATCGCGTTCTTCCTTATAATATTTTTCGTACCACTCGAGCGCCTGGTAATAATCCTTCTTGGCCAGTTGCGCCTCGGCGGTTTCCAGTTTTTGTTTTGACGTCGTCTGACCACGCAGCGGTTGTGCTTCTACCTGAGAAAGCAATGCAAAACATAAAAAGCTTAAAAATATATATCTCATTGTTTATTTTTTTGTCCGTTATGGTTAAGAAATTTTCCGTTGGTTATTTTTATTATAAACGTGGGCAAATAACGACGGGCTTAACGGTTGGGGCTTTAAATATTTTAATAATATAGCTTAACGCAAATTCGAAGGCACCTTGTCCATTGTTGATATCAGACAGACCGGAAACGGTAAGATCGTAACTCGCTCCAAAGCGGAAGGACTTATAATCAACGCCCAGCAGGACTTCGACTGCATCTCCCAGCCGGTAACCAGGTCCGAGTTTGATGATCATCGGATCTTTATCATTCAGCTTATATCCGACCATGGCCTGTACCTGCAATTCGTTGGAAGTAAATGCCTGGTTGTATAAAAAGGTAGGAGAAAGTAACCATTTGTCACTCAAACTGAAATTAAACTGACCGTGTAATTTAAAAGCCAGCGGCAAGTCTCTTGCGCCCTTCGGCGAATTAACATTCTGTGTATTGTCCAGCGCATAATTTGGCGATAAAATATGGTAGAAAGACAATCCGACATTTAAGTCAGTCAGTTTATTTAATCGTGCGGTCAGCATCACACCGGCGTTCAAGTCAAAGGCACTGCTTCCGGCCAGATTAGCACGGTTGTCCGGAGTTTGGGTAAAAGTACCACTTTGAAGTTCTCCGAGGACTTCGTCACCAAAACGCAGCTCGTTAACATCAATGTCTCTGCTCAGCAATCCTCCCTGTAGCCCGAAGGATAGCAGCGTATTTCCTTTTTTATCCAGTGCTTTATGATAAGCAATTGAAGCGTAAGCTCCCTGATTGGTCAGAGAAGCAGTACCCGCTTCATCCGCGTAAAACATTCCACCGATCCCGATCCAGTCTCTTTTTCCGATGGCAACGATGGGAGCATCAACGTAAAAAGAAGGAGTTGTGTAACCGGTAATTCCGTCCGCATTAAAAGATTGATCCCGGTAGATACCACCGATTCTTGCCGTTCCGAGGTAAGAACCCGTCAGTGCCGGATTCAGCGTCAAAGGGGACATATTATATAAGGACCAGTGAATATCCTGCGCTGAAAGCTGTGTAAAGAGGCCTGATAATAAAAATAGCAGTGTAAATTTTATAATTTTCATAAACATGGTAATTTTCGCAATAAAATATCAGTATTTGATTTTTTTTCGTTTAAAGTCGAAAGATATGATTTTTATTTAAAATTTTAATTATCTGTAATTTATTTAATGTTAAACCTTTTTGAGTTGCATTCTTTTTTTGGATTTTTCTCTAAAAAGCGACAAATTCGGATAATTTGAGGTAGTATATTTTGATTATACGTTATTTTGACAAATCACGTTACATTTTTCTTTTCAAAGCGGACAGAATATTTTCTGCGGACTGAGCATTCATACATTTAAAGTGTCCTTTGGGACATTGTTTTTTTCCAATTTTGTCACAGGGGCGGCACGGGAGATGCTCAACTTCCATATTTTCGTGGTCAGTTTGGTAAGGATACATTCCCAAAACAGGGGTTGTATTTCCCCAGATGACTACGGCAGGCCGTGAAAATGCCGCGACAATGTGCATCATTCCGGTATCCGGGGTCAGAACGGCGCGGGCATTTGATAATAAAAACGCAGATTGTCCAATAGTGAGCTGCCCGGCGTAGTTTTTTACCTGATTCGGAAAAGACCCGGCGATATTTTCACCTGCTTCCCGCTGATCGGGGCCTCCGATGAGCAGAATGGGTTCTGTCAGTTTTGAAATAATTTTTTTAAAGAGTGGTACCGGAATTTGTTTGGTAAAATGAGCTGCTCCCAGGACAAAAACCAAATAACTGTCTTTTTTAAAAAAATCGGGAACATCCACCTGGTCTTCCGGTCCCAAAAAATAATCCAGTCCTTTTTCATCATTTTTAACCCCCAGACCAGTAACTGCCCGAAAATAACGGTCTACTATATGACTTTCCGGAAGTTTATTTACCTTAAAATGGACCAATAACCATTTTTCCATATTATTTTTAGGAAAATCATAAGCTGGTATACCGAGCGCCCAACGCAACCGAAAACTTCGCAGATTTTTATGCAGGTCAATTAGGTACGAATATTGTTCTTTTTTTAAATGTGTAAGTACTTCGTTTAAATCATTTTCAATGGTATATATTTTAATTATATAAGGATTGTGATTCAAAACAGAAGCAAAACGAGCTTTGGTCAGAAAATGTACTTCCAAATCCGTTTGCTGCGCGACGGCCCGGATGACCGGCGTCGTCAAAACAATGTCCCCAATGGAGCTAAACCGAACGATCAGTACCTTCATAATGGTCAAAAATAAACTTTTTTAGGATCGCTGATTTTAACATTTGTTTGAGACTTTTGGGGTGACTGATTTCGTCTAAGCAATGTTGACCAAATGAAGTTGTTTAAAATTCTATTCATCTAAATAATTACCATGCGATTTTTTCTCTTTTTGGCGCTGTTATTCTTTTTGGCGAGCTGTAGTACCCCCCGTTACACCAATCCAGCAGAATATCCCAACGCACGAATCAATTTTGGCAGTGGCGGTGGCTTCAGCGGGATGGTAACCGAATATGTGCTGTTGGACAACGGACAATTATTAAAAAAAATGATGCAGGCGGATAGTTTTGAGATGGTCACGACCGTTGATAAAAATCAAACTACTCAATTATTTGAAAATTATAAGTTTTTAAATATTGGTAATTTGCAATACAACCAGCCTGGCAATATGTATAGCTTTATTTATTTTCATCATGAAAATACAGAACACAAGATTATCTGGCCCGGCAATCAATATCCGGATAAAGATGCTAATCTTAAAATTTTCTACAAAAATCTTAAATCACTTATTCCTGTTTCCAAATAATTTTTTTATGAAAAACACGATTACTTTACTACTGTTGATTTTAATGGTATTGCCCGTTTACGGACAATTTAAAACAACACCTCCCGCAGGCATGGAACGTCCCGCTGCCACCGACAAATCGGCCATACAAATTAACACGGACGGTATAAACCGGGGAACAAATTTTAATAATCCCCCGTCAACTCCTTATGCTACCCTGCCCCAGATTTCATTAGATAAAAAAGATAATCTGGAAATTTTCCGCGATCTGAATACCGATCAGCCTGTCTGGATCAAAGGAATTCCGGAAAATATGGATCGCAGTAAAAACAGTCCGGAAGAAAAAGCAACCGCTTATCTGGAAGCAGTTCGGGAAATAATTAGCATTGAAAATCCGGAAAATGAATTTATTGTTACAAACATCCAGACCGACGAGCAGGGAAAAATGCATATCCGTATGCAACAATCTTTTGAGGGCGTAAAAATATACGGTAGTGAAATTATGCTACACGGCGATGCCACGGTTTTGAATTTATTTAATGGCCGTTATTTTCCAACCCCAACACTGGATATCCGTCAGCAAAACATTTCACGGACCCAGGCGGAACAAACCGTAACCGCTGCCATCACCGGAGAAACCAGTCTCGTAGAATTATCTCCCGAAGCTCTGAAATTCGTAGACGGAGAACCGCTCAAATCAACGCTGATGATCTACCATCCAGAGAATAATCCGCAACAGCCACGCCTGATCTGGCACGTAGAAATCATTCCCAACATTACCAACCGCTGGGAATATTTTGTGGACGCTAACAGCGGAGAAATTCTTTTTCATCATAAAAATATCTGTCAGTTATTTGGCTGGCACGAGGACCACGAGCATCATCAGTGCAATGCGCACAACAATATTAATTCAAACAAAAAAATATCAACACCAAACGAAGCGATGGTGTCCGAAGAAACGGCCATTGCCAGCGATTTAAGCAATGTTTCCCGTCAGTTTTCTGTGTGGAGAGATGGTAATACCTGGTTGATGATTGATGCCAGTCGTAACATGTACAATGCTGCTCAATCCAATTTACCACAGGATGGAATTGGAGTCGTCGGGACTTTCGATGCCAACAACAGCTATCCCGGACAAGGCTCCAGTATTAATATTGTAAATCATGGAAACAATAATTCCTGGTCCCGTAACGAAGTTTCAGCGCATTACAACGCAGGAATTGCCTACGAATATTTCCGTACTGTTTTTGGGAGAAACTCTATTAAAAATCAGGGAGAAAATATTTTTTCCGTTATAAATGTTTCCGACGAAGACGGTAATGATATGGACAATGCCTTCTGGAACGGAGAAACCATGTTCTACGGAAATGGCAGTCAGGCTTTTAACGCGCCACTCGCCAAAGCACTCGACGTAGCGGGACACGAAATGGCCCACGGAGTGGTACAGAGTACGGCCAATCTGGTATATCAGGGGGAGTCCGGTGCACTCAACGAATCCTTTGCGGATATTTTTGGGGCGATGATTGACCGGGAGGACTGGCAGATTGGAGAAGAGGTCGCCAACCCAAATGTTTTTCCAACAGGTACCATGCGTGATATGGCCAATCCTAATAACGGAGGAAATTCTAATAACTTTTACTGGCAACCTGCCCACTACAACGAACGGTTTACAGGCTCACAGGACAACGGCGGTGTCCACATCAACAGTGGAATCCCAAATCATGCCTATTATTTGTTTGCCACCAGCAGTGGAATAGGAAAAGCCAAAGCAGAACAGATTTTTTATAAAGCACTGGATGACTATCTGGTCATGTCTTCCCAGTTTGTGGATTTACGAAATGCCGTCATTCAGGCCGCAACGGATTTACATGGCAACGGCAGTAGTGAGGTCGCGGCGGCAGCAGCAGCCTTTGATGCCGTAGGAATTGCCGGAGGATCAGGTGGCGATTATCAGATTGATGTCGAAGCAAATTCCGGCGATGATTTTATTCTCTGGTCAGACAATAATTTATCAAATATCAATACCTCCACTGCCCTGCCGGAATTAACGCTCCTGGGTGCATTTTCGGAAGACAATCATATTAGTCGTCCAAACATAAGTGACGACGGAACGGAGCTGGTCTACGTTCACGCAGACCGATCTATCCGTTTGCTGGAACTGGACTGGAGTACCGGCAATCCACAGATTGTGAACAATTTTAATTTAAACAATACCAGCAGCTGGCGGAACATTGTGGTCAGTAAAGACGGAACTAAAATCGCAGCGTTATACGGTGATCTCAGTCAGAACGAATTCGATAACGAAATTCTGGTCTATGATTTTATTTCGGAGCAGGGGCAATGGTTTCCATTGTCTAATCCGACGACTGCTGATGGCCTGAGTACGGGAGATGTTTTGTACGCGGATGCCCTGGAGTTTGATATTACCGGAGAATTTCTTTTGTACGACGCCTTTAATCAGATTCCAAGTTCTTTCGGGGAAGACATCGAATACTGGGATATTGGTTTGATGAAGGTATGGGACAACGGGACCAATAATTTCGCCAACAGTACTAATCCTCAGATCAGTAAGATTTTTAATAACCTGGGAGAACAGGTCAGTGTGGGAAATCCTACTTTTGCGAAAAATTCTCCTTACGTAATTACTTTCGATCACGTCGAAGCGGGCATCTCAGGCACCAATTATTCAGTGTACGGTGTAAATATTCAGACCGGAGAACAGGGAGTTATCTTTTCGGGTAACAAACCGGGATACCCCAGTTATTCTGTGGATGACAACTACGTGATGTTCAGTATTACAAATAACGGATCGGAAATTTTAGCTTTCCGGGAGGTAAATTCCAGTAAAACTGCCGGCGTAGAAGATGCTTTTATTTTGATAGAAGATGCGACCTGGGGAGCCTGGTACGCAATTGGAGAACGGGATTTAGTAGATACGGAAGACTTATTAACACTTTCTACCGAATTTTCGGTGTTACCTAACCCGTCCGCCGGACGTCTAAACCTCAGATATACGGGTACCAAAAGCGCCGAAACCAGCGTTAAATTATACGATGCCCTGGGTCAGTTGACCGGACAAAAGCGTCTGTTCCTGGATCCCGGCACCACTCAGCAGATTTTTGACTTAAGTAATTATCCGTCAGGCAGTTATATCCTGCAAGTCGCGACGAATGAGGGACAGGTTGCCAAGCGAATCGTTAAAAAGTAAATGATATTCGCTGGACTATTTGTAACGAACTTTCTTAAATTAAAAAATCTTGTTAATTAACTTTAAAGAGTGGTATTTATTTTGTATATTTGAGATTCAAATATATTAGAAATCCCGCCTAACACCGGGACCATTTTGTAACTACAAATTATCTAAACATAAAATTATAATTAAAATGAAAAAATTCTTTCTATTATTTGCAGTTTTAGGACTTTTTACTTTTTCGGCTAACGCCCAAAAGAAAGCTTGTACGATGGCTAAGAAAGCCAGTTGCAGCATGAGCAAAACTGCCAGCGTAGATGCTAATAATCCAGCGGCAGTATTGGCTGCACAAAATGACAATATCGAGGAGCGTGTTTGTTCCAAGAGCGGAGCAGTAAGCTACGTTCAGAAGAATGTGTGTTCTGCCTCAGGAAATGTCAGCTTTACGGATGTAAAGTATTGTCCTGTATCTAAGAAATTTGTTAATGTTTCGCCTAGTGATATGAAGGCAGAAGCAGCACCGGCTGCCGTAAAAACTTCCGCTAAAACATCTTGTACCAAGTCTAAAGCGGCTTGCGCTAAGTCAAAAGCCAGTTGTACTAAGTCCAGCGTTAAAGCGACTAAAGTAAGTAAGGTGACGACTGCCAAGAAAGCTTGTACTAAAAAGACAGCCGCTTGTTGTGCAAAAGACAAAAAAGCAGTGAGTGCTAAACTGGTAAAGAACGAAGAGTAATCTTCAGGATTTCCTTTTACCAAGTACGAAGCTGTTTAAAAAAATCCCGTTGCGGCAATTGCTGCAACGGGATTTTTTATTTTTATCCCATGTATTCCGAATAGGATATTTTTTTACGGTATTTACTGAGTACGTGGCGCACGGTACTGGAAACACTCTTAGGTAAATCATCCAGCGGGAACCAGGCCACTTTTTTAAACTTGTGCGGTTCGCGGGAAATGGCTTCCCCTTTCCATTTAGACGCTTTGAAGTAGAGAATGATCCGGGAATCCTTTGATCTTTTTTTGTGAACGCAGTGGACAAGTTCCAGATTTTTTTCCCGGAGATCAATGCCGGTTTCTTCCAGGCTTTCACGGATCAGTCCCGCTTTGGCAAATTCTCTGCGCTCCACAAATCCACCAACCATGGTGTATTTACCGCCATTTTTGGTCGTTTGTTTTAATAATAAAATCATCCCGTCTTCTCTTTCGAGAATTAGTCTCGCCTTTAAGACGCTTTTACCTTTACCCATAATCGGAGTTGGTTTGGTTAGTAGTAGCCTTGCTGTTGTTTACAATTCTGTAATTACACGCATATTTCAGTAACCTTTATTTTACAAAACAAAAACATTATGCTCAACGAAAGTTACCCTACCATTTCTCAGAACAATGACAATGATAGAGAATATTCTTCATAAAATTACACCATAATTACCCGATCTATTACAAAAAGATTCATTTTTGTTGTATTTTCCTCACTGAAACAGCAGGAAGCCCCTATTGTTCCTGATTTAATAAGACTAATTACTGCAATATGCGCTACAATAATATATTAGAAACCATCGGCAATACGCCAATCGTCAAAATAAATAAAGTTTTAAAAGACATTCCCGCTACGGTGTATGCTAAAATCGAATCATTTAATCCGGGCCATTCTGCCAAAGACCGGATTGCGCTCTTTATGGTGGAACAAGCCGAAAAGGATGGTCTGTTACGCACGGGTGGTACCATCATTGAGACTACCTCCGGCAATACCGGGTTCAGTCTGGCAATGATTGCGGTGATTAAAGGCTACCGGTGTATTTTGTGTGTTCCCGATAAAATTTCCAACGAAAAACTGGATGCCCTCAAAGCATTAAAAGCGGATGTGAGAGTTTGTCCCAGTAATGTGAAGGCCGAAGATCCACGCTCCTATTATTCTCAGGCAAAAAAATTACACGCCGAAACGCCCAATTCTTTCTACGTCAACCAGTATTTTAATACAGCTAATGCCCTGGCACATTACGCGACGACGGGACCGGAAATCTGGAAACAAACCGAAGGGAAAATCACGCATTACGTTGCGCCCTGCGGTACAGGTGGTTCACTTTGTGGAACCGGAAAATATTTAAAAGAACAAAATCCCAACATTAAAATAATCGGAGTAGACGCCTACGGTTCGGTTTTGAAAAAATACCACGAAACGGGAGAATTTGACGAAAAAGAAATTTATCCTTACAAGCTGGAAGCGGTGGGTAAGAATATTATTCCCGATAATGTGGACTTTAGTGTAATTGATTATTTTGTAAAAGCAGACGACAAAACCAGTGCTTTCCGGGCGCGTCAACTGGCCAAACGAGAAGGACTTTTTGTGGGGTATTCGAGTGGTGCTTCGATGCAGGGTGTTTTTAAAATAAAGGAAGAACTGACTGCCGATGATTACGTAGTGGCGCTTTTCCCGGATCATGGAACAAAATATCTGGGTAAGATTTTCAATAATGAATGGCTGGAAGAAATGGGCTTTTTGTACGGAAAGAACGAGTATAAATATATGCTGCGATTCCGGAAATTTTTGCGGAGTATGTAGTGCTTGGAAGAGATATTAAAAGTGATTTTTTTTAAGAAAAAAGAAAATACCTTCTATCTTCTTGCTGGGATATAATTACGCTATCGGTTTAGTTACAATTTCGTAAATTTGTACCACCGAATTAACCGCAGTTTTAGTTGCGGTTTTTTTTTATGAAAATGTGTGAAATTCTATGAGAATACTTGTCACCGGAGCGGACGGAATGCTCGGCACCAACACCGTGAGAGAATTGCTGAAACGGGGTCATCAGATCCGTGCCTTCCTGCTGCCAGACAGCCCGGCCAGAACACTGGAAGGACTCGAGATCGAGAAAGTATTTGGTAATATTCTCAAAGCAGAAGATTTACGGACCGCCGCGGAAGGTTGTGACGCCATTATTCACACCGCCGCCAACACCAATATCTGGCCCAACCGCTCCGAAATGGTTCGACGGGTCAACGTGGATGGCACCAAAAATATACTGGCCGCTGCTAAACATGCGCAAGTAAAAAGACTGGTTTATATTGGTACCGCTAATTCTTTTGGTTTTGGTTCTAAAGAAAATCCGGGACACGAAGGGAACGCTTACCAAAGTCAAAAATACGGCCTGGATTACATGGACTCCAAGTACGAAGCACAACTGCTCGTCCTCAAAGCGGCCCGCGAAGATGGTGTTCCCGCGCTGACCATTAATCCGACTTTTATGCTTGGACCGTACGATTCCAAGCCAGGGGCGGGCGCCATGGTACTGGCTATTTATCAAAAAAAGGTACCCGGCTTTGCGGTCGGTGGCCGAAATTATATCTGTGTAAAAGATGTAGCGACCGCGGTGGCCAACGCACTCACCATGGGCAAGATCGGCGAAAGCTACATCGCGGGAAATGAAAACATGGACTACCGCGAAGCATTCACTAAAATTGCAAAAGTAGTCGGTGTGCCACCTCCAAAAATCACCATTCCTCCAATGCTGAGTAAAGCCTACGGTTTCCTGGGTACCCAGTATGGAAACATTTTTAATAAAACACCAGTCGTCAGTCTGGCCATGGCACAGATCAGTTGTGATGATCATTATTTTACTTCCCAAAAAGCGGTGGATGAATTAAAGATGCCGCTAACGGATATTGAGGTGGGAATAAAGGAATGTTTTGAATGGTTGAAGGGGAATGGGTATTGTTGATTTTTTGATGTGGAGATTTTTTGATGTGCGGATGTGCGGATTGGTGGATATGCATGACTGACCGATCCCGACGAAGGAAGGTCCCCGTAAGCGGACGGGATGGCGGATTTGCGGATAAGTATTTTTCGCACAGGACTATGAGAGAAAATCATCCATTTGGGTGGCAGGCGTATATCCTTTATCGTGAATACAATATACTTTTAACTTCTATTAAATATGATTCAGAATTCCCGTTTTCCTGATTTAGAGTGGGCTCACTGATTAACTGATAACCGGTCAACTAATCACTGATAACCAACAACCAAAACAACCAGCATGCAGCAGAGCTTTAAAAATAAAGTAGTTATTATCACGGGTTCCAGTATGGGAATCGGGAATGAGATGGCGTGGCAGATTGCCAAAAAAGGAGGTCACGTGGTAATGAATGGCAGAAATCCTGACCGGCTGGAAAAAGCAGGCAGAGAACTGGAAGAGGACGGCCACAAAGTTTTGACGGTAGCGGGAGATGTTTCCAAAGTAGCCGATTGTAAAAAACTGGTGGAAGAAACGATCAAAGAATTTGGACAAATCGATATATTGATCAATAATGCGGGCGTTTCGACCGAAGGAACCGTCGAGGAACTCGATGGCAGTGTGATCAAAAAAATTATGGAAGTAAATTACCTTGGTTCGGTATATCCAACACAATCTGCCCTCCCATATTTAAAAAATAGCCAGGGAAGTGTTATCTTTATTTCTTCTGTGGCCGGAATCCGGGGAATTCCCAATTATTCGGTCTACAGTTCGTCCAAAATGGCACTGACGGCACTGGCGGAGGCCCTGCGGATAGAATTGGCGAAAGATCAGGTGCACGTAGGCATTGCGTACGTTGGTTTTACGGAAAACGATCCGCAAAAGACGATCTACGACGCCAAGGGCCTGATTGTTCCGCAACCAAAAAGAGATTTTATTAAAGCCGAACCGGTAGAAAAAGTAGCCGGAAGAATCATTGGTATTATTGAAAATAAAAAATTTAAAGAAGTGTTTACCCCACTTGGAAAATTGAATTCCGTTTTAAATAAAATAACCCCCGGATTGGTACACCGGGTTTTAAAAAGAAATTTTTACAAACAACACAGCATAGAAGAGCGGACATAAACGCTGAAATGCTACTAAATTCAAACAACTATGGATTTATTTGAAAAGTTTAAAAACAATCGTGGCCACCTGGGAAAATGGGCTGATATCGCAGAAGGATACTGGATTTTCCCCCGCCTGGAAGGAGAACTCGGCAACCGGATGACCTTCAACGGTCAGGAAGTTATCTGCTGGAGTATCAACAATTATCTCGGCCTCGGTAATCACCCCGAAGTACGCGCGGTAGATGCGCAGGCATCCAAAGACTGGGGTCTCGCCTACCCGATGGGTTCGCGGATGATGTCCGGTAATACCGAAATGCACGACAAGCTGGAGAAAGAACTTGCTTCTTTTGTAAAAAAAGAAAGTGCCGTGTTGGTGAATTTTGGTTACCAGGGAATTCTATCTTCTATTGATGCTTTACTGGGCAGAAAAGACGTGGTAGTGTACGACGCGGAAAGTCACGCTTGTATTGTGGACGGTTTGCGGATGCACATCGGGAAGCGTTTTGCTTTCCAGCACAATGATATAGAAAGCCTGGAAAAACACCTGATCAGCGCAGAAAAGATTGTCGCAAAAACGGGAGGTGGAATTCTGGTTATCTCCGAAGGAGTCTTTGGAATGCGCGGAGATCAGGGTAAACTAACCGAAATTGTAGCCCTTAAGAAAAAATATAATTTCCGGCTGATGGTCGATGACGCACACGGTTTTGGAACCCTCGGTGCGACCGGTGCGGGTGCCGGTGAAGAACAAGGCGTACAGGATGATATCGACGTTTATTTTGCTACTTTCGCAAAATCCATGGCCAGTGTGGGTGCCTTCCTGGCAGGTGACGCGGATATGATTGAATTTTTAAAATACAATATGCGTTCGCAGATTTTCGCCAAGTCTCTGGCCATGCCGATTGTGGTGGGTGCCATGAAACGACTCGAAATGCTGCGCGACGACCCTTCACACAAAGCAACGCTATGGCGCAACGTAAATGCGCTGCAAAAAGGATTAAAAGATCGTGGTTTTGACATCGGAGATACGAACAGTTGTGTCACACCGGTCTATATGCATGGCTCGGTGGAAGAAGCCATGACCCTGGTACACGATATGCGGGAAACCCACAAAATTTTCTGTTCCATCGTGGTTTATCCGGTGATTCCTCAGGGTATGATCTTACTGAGATTGATTCCGACGGCTTCGCACACCATGCAGGATATCGAAGAAACACTCGACGCATTCTCTGCCGTTTCTGAAAAACTGAAAGCGGGTGCTTATAA
Source organism: uncultured Saprospiraceae bacterium (assembly GCA_937921555.1). Taxonomy (GTDB): domain Bacteria; phylum Bacteroidota; class Bacteroidia; order Chitinophagales; family Saprospiraceae; genus JALZUU01. The sequence continues at coordinate 3,387 of CAKZUV010000353.1, read as the reverse complement.
GAATCAGGAAGTGGCGACGCTGAGGTAGCAAAGTTGGCTATTGGCCGTTGGCTTCCCTTTATCGCGTTTGCTTTTAGCTTGTAATATGTAATTTGAAAAATATTATTTTACCTGGTTAAAAGCTTATTGGCTTCCCAGAATCGTGTCCTGGACCGAGTTTTGGGAAGTCAATTTTTTAATTAATATTTTGGGCTTTCTAAAAATAAAATAGCCATCTTACAAAAGTAAAACGATTCAAAACTCACTAACTCACTAACTCAAAATCCCCTCCCCTTGTCCAAGCTCCCCATTATCTCCGGCATTCAGCAAATTGGTATTGGTAATCCCAGTGTGTACGAAGCCTTTAAGTGGTACCGGCAAACCTTTGGTGCTGATGTACCCGTTTTTGACGAAGCCGCCGAAGCGGCCCTCATGCTTCCTTACACCGGTGGCCAACCCCGGCAACGCCACGCAATCCTCGCCCTGAATATGCAGGGCGGTGGTGGTCTGGAAATCTGGCAATATACTTCCCGTACACCGGAACCTCCCGCGCAACCTTTACTAATTGGCGATTTGGGTATTAATATTGCAAAATTTAAATCTCATAATGTTGCAAAAGCTTACGCGGATTTTCAACAACGGAATATTTCGATTATCGGAGATTTGTCAAAACGACCTGATGGCTCAGCGCATTTTTTTGTATTAGACCCTTACGGAAATATTTGTGAGGTCGTGCCCGCATCCGATTGGTTTAATAAAAATAACAACGTCTGGACTGGCGGTGCGTATGGTTGTACCATCGGTGTATCAGATATTGAAAAGGCCCGGACGTTGTATTCTGACGTTTTGGGTTACGACCAGGTAATTTACGATGAAACCGGAAGTTTTGCGGACCTGGAAGTTTTAAACGGTGGTGGCCATAGTTTCCGGCGGGTGCTGCTTACACATAGTAAAGAACGGCAGGGCGCTTTCAGTAAATTACTGGGACGGAGCGAAATAGAGTTAATTCAGGTGCAGGACCGGACGCCCGTCAAGGTTTTTGCGGATCGTTTCTGGGGCGATATTGGATTTATCCATTTGTGTTTTGATGTAAATGGCATGACGGAACTGGAGGACCTGTGCACCAAAAAGGGATTTCCATTTACGGTGAATAGTGGTGATTTTGATATGGGCGAAGCCGCCGGGCATTTTGCGTACATCGAAGATCCGGATGGAACGCTGATTGAATTTGTGGAAACCCATAAGGTACCGATTTTGAAAAAACTTAACTGGTATTTTAATTTGAAAAATCGCGATCCGCTGAAGCCGCTTCCGGGCTGGATGATTAAAAGTATGGGATTTGGGAGAGTAACTGACTGATCCTGGGGAACGTTGAAGAAAGGTACGGGGAAAGCGGACGGGATAGCTTTATTTGTTGAACCTGCCTTCCTGCGTCAGCAGCAGGTCGTTGAATTGTTGATTTGTTGAATCGTTTAGAACGAAATATCTCGATTAGTTATAATCAGGTAAAAATGACAAAATCTCCCTTTAGGGCGGGGTGAAATTCCATAATTTTTTGCGGACTCTTCCTCTAAAAGTGCATCGTTGACGCTTTAAATATTAAACTGCCGTTATGAAAAGTAAATCAAATTTTTGGGAATGGTTAGGAGTCGGAATACTACTATTTGGATTAATTGTTAGAATTCTCAATGATTTCATGGGTCAGGAAACAGGAATTATTCCCTATCTCTTCAGCTACAATCAATTTTTTTACTGGGGTGGTTTATTGATTTTTGCGCTGGGGTATGTTTTTAATCCCAAAAGAAAAAAATAAGGGAGCATTTATTAATGCTACATCTTTTCCACTATACTTATTTTTTCTTCGCAAATTAAGTAATAATTCTATTCAAGCAAATTCCAAATTTGTCAAGCACGCTAATCCTTAAACTCACACATTCCCCCCGTATTGTCTTCGCCACGGCTATTTCCTGAATAAGTTCTTTATCATAGAACAAAAGACATTGTCACTCCTTATGTTTCTTTAAGTTGTTAAATCATCAAGGTCAATACAATCAACATGAAGGACTTTACGGCGCTGTTCCTGGTGCTAGCTATTTACTGCTGTTCCTGTAAATCAAAAGAGATGGCTACGACCGCCACTCGGATGCAACAAAACAAAGCACTCACCAAAGCAGATAAAATTTTACTTGAAACTTTCGAGGCACACGGCGGAGAAAAGTACCATACGGCACATTATGGATTTGTTTTCAGAAACAAAAAATATACTTTTCAAAATAATCATTCAGCGTATACCTACACTGTTTCTTACGAAAAAGATGGTAAAAAAAATCTGAATCAACTCTCCAATGACGGCCTCGTCAGGACTGTTGACGGAGTAAAAGCAGAACTCTCAGAAAAATTATACAATGGATATCTGAGTGCTTTAAATTCAGTGATCTACTTTGCTACTTTACCTCACAAACTTTACGATCCTGCCGTCAATAAATTCTACCGGGGCGAAACGGTCATCAAAGGGAAAAAATATGATATTCTCAAAATTACTTTCAACGAAGAAGGTGGGGGACCCGATCACGACGACGAATATTATTACTGGATCAATCAGGAGACCCGTCGCATTGACTATCTCGCTTATAATTACATGGTCAATAACGGCGGTGTCCGATTCAGAAGTGCTTATAATCCAAGAGTAGTAGACGGTATTTTATTTCAGGATTACATCAACTACAAAGCAGATGTAGGTACTCCTTTGACAGACTTACCCGCTCTTTTTGAGCAAGGAGCTTTAAAGCAACTTTCCGTCATCGAAACGGAAGATATCGTCAATCTCAAATAATTTTTTAATTTTATTTTAAACAATGAAGCTGTTATAATGCTTCAGCAAATACAAATTACAATGAAAAAGATTTTTTCAACCTTAGCTTTTTTAGCACTGACTTTAATGGCTTTTGCACAGGATTTTGCAAAGATAGATAAAAGCGTAATGGATGCCGCTTATTTTCCAGCTAATGCCACCAAGCGGGCTTTCGCTAAAACAGAAGCCGATAAAATGGCCCTAACTCCAAAAATCCGGGTACTCTATTCCCGTCCCACGAAGAAGGGAAGAGTCGTTTTCGGGGAACTATTGAAATTTGGAGAGCCGTGGAGAATTGGTGCCAATGAATCTACCGAAATTTTATTTATGACGGATGTGAAGTTTGGAGATACTCCCGTAAAAGCAGGCCGCTATTCTTTAATCGCCGTTCCGACAAAAGATAACTGGACACTCCACTTAAACAGTGAATTGGATGGTTGGGGCAATTATTCTTACGACGCAAAATATGACGTAGCAACCGTAACCGTACCTACTCAAATGAGCAAGGATGAAATTGAAGCACTTTCTATCGCACTTTACGAAAAGTCGCCAAACGT
>CAKZUV010000352.1 GCA_937921555.1 uncultured Saprospiraceae bacterium | reverse complement strand
ATGGTTACGGCTAAGTCATTGACCGCCAATACTTCACAAATTTTTCGGCACCGTAGCTTTGGCTACGAACCTCAAAATTTGCTTCGTCTTGACAATCAAGCACTTACCCTCACCTTTTGTGAACATTCTTAAACAGCTTCAATAAACTATTTAAAAATAAAATTGTCATGAAAAATATATTTTGCTATATCCTTGCTTTAATTGTATTTACTGGTTGTGAAGATTTTTTTACCACCACCCTGAAAGTAGATCCACCTCCCCACGAGGATCAGATCGTTACGAGTGCCTTTTTTTCCAATAATGATACTTCGCTGACGGCCGTGGTAAATCGCAGTACGGCCATCCTTGAGAATGCTGATTTTGATACCAGAAATTTAACAAATGCTACGGTCCGGCTTTTTTCGGGAGGGGAGCAATTGACCACGATTCCCTACGTAGAAGGTCAATCCGACTTTAATCATATTGAAGAAAATACCGGGGTCGTTTTTAATGCTGGTCAGGAATACACCTTAAGGGTAAATCATCCGGATTACGAAGAGGCGTCGGCTACCGTTGTCGTACCCAATGAGATAGTTCCTTTTCGATTTGAACTGGAAGAAAACGCCGTGATTGATGAATTCGGGGATCGCCTCGACCGGGTTACGGTAGAATTTACAGATCCGGAAACAGCAGAAAATTTCTATGAGATAGCGGTTTATTCAATTCGGACTTTTAATGAAAATTCCTACCTGGAAAGTCATTATATTACTTCTCTGGATTTTAATCTGGAAGAATCTCTCACAGATGCTTCCATCCTCAGCGATCAGACTTTTAACGGGCAGGATTACAAATTACAGATCAATATTAACCGTTATGAAAGCGAAGAAGAAGCGCTTCAGACTTTTTTAATCTGGCGTTCGGTCACCAAAGATTACTACCAGTTTGCCCGATCAATTATTTTACAACGAAATGCGGAAGATTTTGGACCTTTTTCCGAACCAGTGCCCGTAAAATCCAACTTTGAAAATGGACTCGGCCTTTTTTCAATTAATTTTGAAAGGGTATATCCGCTATAGACAAGCGTCTGGAAGCCCACAGCATCAGATATTCAGGTGCTGGTCAGGTCTCCGGAATCAAAAAACCAGTCCCTTTTGTTTTTGATCCTGACTTTATTATTTTTGCAAGTATCCGGAAGAAACCCCGGTACACTTAATTTGTATCATTTAAAATTTTATCTTCGATGGGAAGAGCGTTTGAATACCGAAAAGCACGAAAAATGGCCCGTTGGTCCGCAATGGCCAAGGCTTTTACACGGATAGGAAAAGAAATCACGATTGCTGTAAAAGAAAGCGGACCTGATCCCGACACCAATTCCCGTTTGCGGGCAGCTATTCAGAATGCCAAAGCGGCCAATATGCCCAAAGATAACGTGGAACGGGCGATCAAAAATGCTTCTGATAAAGATACTTCCGATTACAAAGAGGCCCTTTTCGAAGGATACGGTCCACACGGTATTGCCTTCCTCATCGAAACGGCGACCGACAATAACAACCGTACGGTTGCCAATGTTCGTAGTTATTTTAATAAATGTAACGGCAGCCTGGGCACTTCCGGTTCGGTCGCTTTTATGTTTGACCACCAGTGTCAATTTGAAATAAAAGGAGAAAATCTGGATGTGGAAGAACTGGAACTGGAATTAATTGACTACGGTGCGGAAGAAGTTTTTCAGGAAGAAGAAAGTATTATGATTTTTTCTTCTTTCGAAAATTTTGGTTCCCTTCAGAAAGCACTGGAAGAAAAGGAAGGCGTAGAAATCGTTTCTTCCGGATTTGAACGTATCCCCAACGTAACTAAAACCCTTGATACGCCGGAGCAGATTGCTGATATTGAAAAGCTGATTGAAAAGATCGAAGAAGACGATGATGTACAGGAAGTTTACCATAACTGGCAGGCATCCGAAGAATCGTAGGATTCGGCGTCTTTTTAATCGAAAATCATTCAGAACAATCATTGCGGAAATGGGTTTTAAAGCTGCCTGTGTTTTAATCAATCGGATAATATGTTTATGAAAACCCTCACCTCCCTTTTATTTATCCTGCTGATGGCAGGTTCCTCTTTTACCCAAAATCTGTCTTCCGCTCCGTCGGCTACGGATGCGCGTTTATACGAAATTGCCAACGCTCCTTCCGCCGAACGACTCGAAAAGGACATTCGTACCCTCGCCGGATTCGGAACGCGTCACACCTTGTCAGATACCGTGAGCGAAACCCGTGGTATCGGAGCTGCGCGCCGGTGGATAAAAGCAGAATTTGATAAGATTTCTGCCGATTGCGGCAATTGTCTGGACGTTTTTTATCAGCGTAGTCTCGTTCCCGCCGAAGGAAATGCCCGTTTTGACAAAGATACCTGGGTCGTCAACGTAGTCGCCATTCAGCGCGGCAGTGAAAATCCCAATCGTTACATTATTATGTCCGGGGATATTGATTCGCGGATTTCTGATCCGCTCGACGGAACCAATGATTCTCCGGGTGCCAATGACAATGCTTCCGGAATGGCCGGTACCATCGAAGCTGCCCGTGTATTGACCAAATATAAATTTCCCAACAGTATCATTTACGTAGGATTGAGCGGAGAAGAGCAGGGTCTCTTTGGTGGTAAACAGATGGCTAAAGTTGCACAGGAAGAAAAATGGGATATTATTGGTATTCTTAATAATGACATGATTGGAAATATTGAAGGTATTGATGGTGTTATTCAGAATAACAGTTTCCGCGTTTTCAGCGAACCAACGCCCGTTAATGATAATGAACAAAAAAGAACCTGGCGGCGCTTCTACGGAGGCGAAGTCGATGGTCCGTCGCGTCAACTGGCACGCTACGTAGCCCGCCTGACCGATACTTACGTGACCAATATGAAGGCGACGATGATTTACCGGCTCGATCGTTTCGGACGGGGAGGGCACCACAAGCCTTTTAACGATGCCGGATTTCCGGGTGTCAGAATCATGGAAACACACGAAAATTATAACCGGCAACACCAGGATATCCGCGAAGAAAACGGGATTAAATACGGCGATGTGATTGAAGGTGTGAATTTTCCGTATTGTGCAAAACTAACCGGCGTAAATGCCATTACACTGGCGTCTCTGGCCTGGGCACCGGTCCCACCAAAGCAGGTGATGATTGGTGGGGTAGTACAACCTTCTACAAGGCTACGCTGGGAGCCATCTACTTCCGGAAATATAGCTGGTTATAAAATCTACTGGAGAGATACCACGGCTCCACAGTGGCAGTACAGTCGCTACGTAGGAATGAAAACGGATTTTACGTTAGAAAATATCGTAATCGATAATTATTTGTTTGGAGTTGCTGCCGTCGGAAAAGATGGTAGTGAAAGCCTCGTTGTATATCCCCAGACGTTGATTCCACGACGTTAATTTATCCACTTTACCGGATACTTATCAGGTCATTCTTGTACGCATTCTTTGTAAAATATTAAACCTCTACCATGTCGCATAATAAATTTTTCAACATAAAGTCGCTTTTGCTCTCCAGCTTATTTATTCTGACAGGATATTCCTGCGCAAATTATAAGCTTCATATTGCGAAAGAGGCAGAGGGGTGGAACCAAAAAAAATTACCTGCTGAAAAACCGGAACATGTCGTTTTTCTGATCGGTGACGTCGGTAAGTCTCCCAAAGAAGGAATCGCACCTGCACTGGCTATGCTGGAAGAACAATTGGAAGCAGCGGCAGAAAACAGTACCTGTGTATTTCTGGGAGATAATATTTATCCGCTTGGAATGCCAACTAAAGATGACCCTGTAAAGAGAGCGTATGCCGAATTTCAACTGGATGCTCAGTTACGCGTTCTGAAGGATTATCCGGGACGTCCCATCTTCATACCCGGCAATCACGATTGGTACTCTCAGGGAATCTCCGGGGTAGTAAGACAAAAAAAATATATCCAAAAAAAACTCAACGAAGGAATTGCCGACAAGGACGAATGGCAGGATTACTTTTTGCCAAAACCCGGTTGTGCCGGGCCGGATGTGATCGAACTAAATGATCAGCTGGTGATGGTGGTAATTGATACACAGTGGTGGTTGGAAAACTGGGACCGAAATCCGGAAATAAACAGTGATTGTGAAATCAAAAGCCGGGAATCCTTCTTTCTGGCATTTGAAGAAGCATTGCGGAAACACCGAAGCAAGAACGTAATCATAGCCATGCACCATCCCCTCGAATCGGGTGGGCCACACGGCGGAAAATTTCCACTTAAAGATCATGTTTTTCCTTTTACCATCGTTAATCCCAACGCTTATATTCCGCTGCCGGTTTTAGGCTCCGTACCGTTGATTTTACGATCTACTATTGGGGTTACGCAAGATATTGCGCATCCCAAATATCGTAGAATGAAAAAGGATTTGCTCAGAGCTGCAAAAAAGAACGGTAACTTCATTTTTGTTTCCGGACACGAACACACTTTACAATATATTCAGGCAAACCGACAGCATTTTGTGGTCAGTGGAAGTGGTGCTAAAACGAACGAAGTAAAGTTAATCAACGGTGCTGAGTTTGCTTACGGAGCTAAAGGTTTTGCGCGTTTGGACATTTACGAAGATGGAAGAGTGTGGCTCTCCTTTTTTGCGTCTGACAAGGAATATCCTGAGGGACGCGAAGTATTTCGTAAACAAATAAAAGAAGCTTTACCCATTGAGGAATACGACATGCCGGAGGAGTTTACCGAATACCAGGAAATGAAGGATTCGATCGACTCCCAGGTGACCAGGACCCTCGTTATCAAAAAAGGACCCGTCCATAATTTTCTCTTAGGCAGCCATTATCGGAACGTTTATATTCCTGAATATAAATTTCCTACGCTTGATCTATCGACTTTTAAAGGCGGAATGGAAGTCGTCCAGCGAGGTGGCGGGAATCAGACAAATTCGTTGCGGCTGGTTGATCCGACGGGAAAAGAGTGGGTGATGCGGTCGATGACCAAAGATGCCTCCCGTTTTATTCCTTATCCTTTCAATAAAATTACTGGCACACAGGCCATTGTGGAAGATAATTTTTTGTCTACTCATCCGTTTGCCGCCATTGTCATTCCGGATCTCGCCGATGCCATTAAGGTTTACCATACCAACCCCAAAATTTATTATGTTCCTAAACAGCCCACACTGGGATTGGATAATCAGGCGTATGGTGGTGAGCTTTATCTGGTAGAAGAACGTCCGGATGAAGATTGGAGTGACGAACCCAGTTTTGGTAATTCGAAGGATATTGTCAGCACCCCAAAAGTCGTAGAAAGAGTGGTGAAAAATGGAAAACATCAGATCGACGAACCATGGCTGCTGCGATCCCGCCTGTTCGATATGGTTATTGGTGATTTTGATCGTCACGATGATCAGTGGCGATGGGCCTCCTTTGAAGATAAGGAGAAAGATATTACCTTCTATCGTCCTATTCCCAGAGACCGGGATCAGCCTTTCGCGAAGTATAACGGTTTAGCTCCTTTTATTGCCCGACTTTCTTTACCCTTTTTAAAACAGTTGAGGCCATACGAAGGAGATGTGAAAAACGTGAAATGGAGTAATTACGGAGGCAGACAAATTGATCAGTCTTTTTTGACCAGACTTGAGTGGTCCGAATGGGAGAAGCAAATAAAAAAGATTCAAACGGGACTGACCGATGAAGTGATCGAAGAGGCATTCAGGCAAAACTGGCCCGATCCGGCTTATTCCATGTCCGCGAGAGAAATAATCAGTTTTATGAAAGAACGACGGGATAATTTGCTGGAAACCGGACGAGAACTATACGAATTCAGAGCAAAAGAAGTAGACGTAGTCGGCAGTGAAAAGGATGATTTATTTGAGGTAACCCGAAAAAATGATAAGGAGACAATGGTCAAGGTATACCGGATGCGGGACAAAGGTAATCAACTGACTTACGAACGAACTTTCTATACGGACGAAACCCAGGAAATTCGGCTTTATGGCCTGGACGATAATGATGTCTTTAAAATTACGGGTGAGGTCAATCATGGTATAAAAGTCAGACTGATCGGAGGATTAGGGAAAGATGAATTTATTGACAAAAGTAAAGGAGGAAAGACCCTCGTTTATGATGTAACATCCGAAACCTCCGTTTTAGATATCTCTCCGCAGACTAAAAATAAAATTTCCAATCGTACTTATTTTAACCTTTACAACCGTAAAGATTACCAATATGAGTACGACTTTTTAATGCCTTTTCCGCTAATAGGATTTAATCCCGACGATGGACTGTTTTTGGGAGCCAATATTACGATTACCAATTATGAATTTAAGAAATCTCCATTTGCGGCTTCTCATAACGTTCAGGCGCTTTTTGCGTTAGCCACCAATGCTTTCAGCCTTAAATATACGGGTGATTACCTGGAAACATTTGGGAAATGGGATTTTTTACTGCGGGCAAATATTGTCACGCCACAGTTTGTAGATAACTTTTTTGGCTTGGGAAATCAAACCGTCAATCTGGAGAAAGACGACCTTGTGGATATTGATTTTTACCGGGTTAGAAGGTTTAATTTTGAATTAAATCCCAATTTTAAGAGACGGTTTGCTTTTGGTGCCGGAACGATAAGATTTGGTCCCACGCTCGAAGCGAGTAACGTAGAACAGACGGAGGGCCGGGTACTGGTGGAGGATGATAACCTTGGGATTCGCCCCCAGGTTTTTAATACCCAGTGGTTTGGAGGAGTTGCCTTTGACGTAGGAATTAATAATGTGAATGATGTCCAAATGCCCACTACGGGTGTTCGTTTCAATACCGGAGCGTCCTGGAAAGTGAATTTAAGAGAGACCAACCGGGATTTCTTTAAGTTTTATGGAAATCTGACCTTTTATTTCGCAACGGATTACCGGGAAAATATTATCTTGGCAACCAGGGTAGGTTTTGAACATAACGAAGGCGATTTTGAATTTTATCAGGGAGCCATCTTAGATGGCAATAGCAATTTCAGAGGATTTCGTAGAGATCGTTTTTATGGCACTACCAGTTTTTATCACCAAACCGATTTACGTTGCCGGATAGGATATGTAAAAGATGGTGCTTTATTTCCTTTTTCCTATGGAATCACCGCTGGTTTCGATCACGGCCGGGTATGGCTGGATGGCGAAATATCCGATGTCTGGCACGTTGGTTACGGAGGAGGAATCTGGATCGCGCCCGTTGACTTTTTCGTGATAAACTCCAGTCTTTTTCGGGGAGAAGGAGCTAATTTGATTCGGGTAACGTTAGGTTTTAACTTTTAAAAAACAAGATTTTACACGTAATTTAGGGTATGAAGGAATTAACCCCGCAAATCAACACTGATATTGACCGGCAAGTGGGGTTCAACACTTTTCCATATACTTCGCTGCTCAGTTTCGCGCCCCTCATAAAGTTCTGGAAAAATAAAACGAACAGCCGGGACCGGGGAACAGCCCTGCTTGCCCGCGAAATCATACAACAACTGGACACGGCACTGGACCTGCTGACCCCCATCCGGGATGCCGGATTACTGACCCGGCATAAACCATTTATCGACCTTTTGATGAGTGGACTTTTTGCGTTTGCACAACGGGAACAACAGATGGCACAGGCGGTACGACCTTTCAGTCTGGAGGGCTTTTACCGTACCAACCGGTTTACCAGGTTTTTGAAAAACAACCGGCTGAGTATTGTCAATAATAAGGACGTCCGAAGTATCCGGCAAGATGCTATTGTCCGGGCGGGATGCATGATTTTAAATACGTTTTATGGTCAGCGATTTCCCTTAAAAGATCCTTATATTTTTACAGCCAGAGCGGATGATACGCAGGTAGAAACACATTATAAAGCGGCATTAAATCTTGATTTTCTGGAAATAAAAAAGAAGCGCGCTTTGCCTGCGCTGAGCGAAGAAGAAATATTTGAACTCATCAATAACTTTGATCAACCGGAACTCTGGCTGGAAAAAATTCCACCAACTCATTTTGAATTTCACGGACTCGTTGCGGTGTATCTGGTGGACGTAACGGAGGAAGAAGCCATGTCCCGTATTCGTCAGTTTTTATTACAACGCGACGCCGTACTGGAGGAAAGTACCATTGCTCAGATGGAAGATTTGCTCTCTTCTTATTTTGATATTCCGGGATTGCGATTGGGGTTGACGGAGTATCGGCCTTCCGAACTTTCTGCCGTCAATACTACCCTTACCATCCGACAGCATTTACTGAAAAAAGATTTTCCAAAACTAAAAATTAAACCCTACGATCAGTCTATCTATTTCCAGGCAGTCCATGATCGCCGCGCGAATATTTTTCAGAATATTGGCAAAATAAAAGAAAAAACACCACTGGAAAAACAGCTGATACAAGAAGGGATTCAGAGCATTTATATTGCACCACTGGCACGAAGTACGGGAGAAATTTTTGGAATTCTGGAACTGGGTGCGCCCGGCCCATACGCACTGAATAGTTTTACCAGACTAAAAATAAAAGAAATACAACCGTTGTTTCGTTCGGCGTTGTCCCGTAAAGTAGATGAAATAAATAATGCGATCAGCGCAGTTATCCGAAAAAAATATACCAATATTCATCCTACCGTAGAATGGCGTTTTTTGGAAGAAGCCAATCGTATTCTTTCAGGTGAGACCGCTGAGCCAAGAACCATTATTTTTAAAAATGTCTATCCGCTTTATGGCCAAGCGGATGTGGTGGGATCTACCATGCAGCGCAACCGTGCTATTCAGGCAGACGTGATGGAAAACTGGCAGGAACTACTGGTCATGTTACAACTCGCAAAAAAGTACGGCGCCACGGAAAAAAATGACGCGATAATTCGTCTGGTCGAAGAAATTAAAGAAGGACACGAAACGATACTAACGCCCGACGAGGAGGAGGAGAGCCGTGAATTGGTCAACGCTGTTATTCATCCGCATTTAGAAAATATAAAAAAATTACATCCAAATCTCACACAGCATTGGGAGCGATACCATCAACTGATTGATCCCCATTTGGGAATTATTACGACCCGGAGAAAGAATTTCGAGAACAGCATGTTGAAAATTAATCAGACGATTGTAAATTTTTTAAACGAAGAAGAAGCAGCGATGCAACAGGTATTGCCCCATTATTTTGAGCGCTATCAGACGGATGGAATTTCGTATGATTTATTTCTTGGTAATGCCTTGCTCAAAACCAAAAAATTTGAGATGCAGCAACTGAAAACATTCAGATTGTGGCAATTAAAATCAATGTGTGAACTGACCAGAAAGGTTGCCAGTTTGCAGTCAGAATTATTACATCGGATGACGACGGCGCAACTCATTTTGGTCTACAGTGCGCCTATGACCATCAGATTCCGGATGGATGAAAAAAAGTTTGATGTGGATGGTAACGAAAATGTCCGGTATGCACTTTTGAAAAAACGAATTGATAAAGCACTGATTAAGGGAACTGCTAACCGGTTGACCCTTCCGGGAAAGGTAGCGATTGTTTACGCGCAGGACAAAGATCGTCAGGAATACGAAAAGTATCTTAATTATTTGATTGAAAATAAGTATATCGAATCCGCCGTAGAAGATCTCGAATTAGCCCCTTTACAAGGTATCAAGGGGTTAAAAGCGTTCCGAATTACTGTTTTAGTAATGGTCGAATAATAAGTTCCGCATTTTGGCAAGGGAATTTTGGTTCAAGATGAGGCATGAATTCGCAAAGCGAATGAACCGCTTGCGGATGGGCTGGCTCAAGACGATGCCATAGCATCCTGGGCATGCTTGTG
>CAKZUV010000351.1 GCA_937921555.1 uncultured Saprospiraceae bacterium | reverse complement strand
GGCGAGGATAAGTGCTTGATATTGTGGACGATGCTCATTTTTCTTTGCGTAGCCGTAGCTACGGAAATAAAAATAGCAGAAGATCCACGTTATCAATGACTTATTCGTAGCCATTGTGCTTCATTTTTAAACAGCTTCTTAATGGTAAACTAAGTTGACCTTCACCCGGTTAGAAAAAGCATCCTGACGCTACTTCTCATACCGAATCCAGTCTACTTCCAGCGAGAAATCGCCTTCCTGTTTGCCAGCGATCAGAAACCCGATTTGTTGTAGATTTTCAGTTTTTATTTTCCCGTATTCCGGATAAATACGACCCCGGAAAGTAGGCTCAAAATCAGTAACCGGCAGCGTGATTTCCATCCATTCTTTTTTCTTCGTATCAAAGTCCAGAGAGTACGCAATTCCATCAAAATTTTCGGAATGTCTCATTCTGAATTTATACGTGTTTCCATCACCTCTGACCCGCAAAACAATTTGCCGGAAGGCCGCTGTTTTGGATCCGTAAGCGTTCGCGCGGATGGAAGCAAAGCCTCCGTTATTTTCCAGCGAAACTTTTCCTGCCCAGATCAGTGTATTCTCCGTTTCATTCCACCGAATCATGCCCTCGGACAATCCACCCATCACTCCGTCGTTAATAATTCGCCAATAGCGTAATTCTTCGGCTGTTTTAAATTCAAATAAACTCGTGTCGGGAATAGCAAGCATAAAGGTAAATATTACGAATATAAGTTTCATGCTGTAGAAACAGATAAGTAGTTGTTTTGTTGAATAACCTGTTTATTCGTTTAGAGCTTGTTTGGACAAGCGCTGAAGCAGAACGCTTGTAATTATCGCTTTTCCGCTTCAAATTTTTCCTGAATAACCACTTGCACGGGACGATTCTCAATCTTGGAAGTCAGCCAGGAAATGATATCCAGATACAGAAACGACCGGCGTTCTACCGGATTATTGGTATGTGGAATCAGTCGCGTTCGCAACTGAATAAACGACTCATTCAGGTTTTGTGGATGGACATTGAGGGCCTTTCTGAGGAAGCGCAAAATTTCTTCCTGCACCGCATTCAACTCTTCCATTTTTCTTAAAAAGCGATAAACGGATTTCACTAAATGTTCCAGCAGGTTATAATGGCCAAGTTCATAATGGGCAATCAAATTCAGAATTCTGGAAAAGCATTGAATATCTTCTCCGAGGTGACCAATACTAAAGTTGATGATCCGGTTTAAATAATCAATGGCCGTATTGTTATTTCCACTCCCAAAATAAAGGCAGGCAATCCGGTAATAAAAAACCATGATCCGGTGTTGGTCCAGGTGGGGTTCGTAACGACTGAGTTTCTTTTTTAGTTCGGGAACAATATTAATTCCTTCGGAAAAAGCCCCTCGCATAAAATAGCCATTGATCCGGTGACTATTCAGATATAAAAAGAACTGAACTTCTTCGTTTTTATTAAATTTTTTGTGATTGGCCACACCGAAAGCTTCCAGGGCAGCCAGATTTTCGGCAAATTTGGAGTAATAACTGGTATAAAACAAGGATGAAAGCAGATTGTTAAAACCCTGCATATACAATTCCGGATCATTCTGTTGCATGGCCGTATCCTGCTCGAAAAGGTCCACCCATTTCTGCGCGTACTTATATCCCTGCACAAAATTTAAAAGTATATGACTGTACCAAAAATGACATTGGTACAAAGTAATTTTTTCAAAAAAGGTCATTTCATTTTCCGGAGTGGCCGGCAGATTGGCCCGGAAAAACTCCGTCAGCATATAAAAGTCCTTCTCTTGTTTGATATGCCCTATTTTAATATACAAACCGTATAGCCGCAAACTAAGGTTGGATAACTGACTGCTCGTATTGATGACCGTCGCCCGTTTTACGGTATCGTCGGTAAGGGTATCCGCACGATCTGCGCTGCTCCGGGTAATATGCCGGAGTTCAATTAGTTTTTCAAATTCCAGAATTTCCAGATGGAGAATATCCTGATGTGCATTGATGGCCATGGCTTTGGCCCTTTCGAGGATTTTGAGGCTGTCTTTGTAAAAACCTTTGTTGTATAAGATTTTGGCAAAATCAATTTGTTCCCGTACGGCGAGATCCACGTTCACCTGAATATTGATCATCCGGAGACTCGTCAGTAGTTGTTTGTAGAGATGCCGCCGGATATTAGACAACTGGGAACGTTTTAAATCCGGTATTTTTTGAAAAATTTGGGCTTCGTTATACCTTTTTTGTCGATCCAGTACTTCAAACAGTTGTACAAACTTAACCTCTTTCGTATCCTGAATACGATTAACGTAGAGGGTAAAATTTCGTTTTTCTGATTTACTCAAACTTTTAATGAGTCGAAACAAAGGGTCATTTATCGGGTTGGACATTGTAGTTTATTATTTCACAATATATTGATTACCAACTATTTAAGTAAAATAAATTCACCTTGGCCACCGTTCCGTTTTTAAAAAATGGTTCGCCGGAATGAAAAAAGGCGATTACTTTTATCCTACCAAATTAAGCCTGAGCTGGAATTGCGGTAATAATAACTAAATTTTTATTTATCCAGAAATCCAAAGGGGCGTGAGAAAAAAATTTAAAATTACATGGAATCCTCCAAAGCAAAGACACTTTTTGAAAAAATCTGGGATGCACATCTCGTTCACAGCCAGGAAGGTCATCCCGATCTGTTATATATTGACCGGCATTTTATTCACGAAGTAACTTCTCCACAGGCATTTGACGGTTTAAGAAGACGCGGATTACCCGTTTTCAGGCCACAGCAGACCATTGCTACCGCCGATCACAATGTTCCTACAAAAAATCAACATTTACCGATTCAGGAACCTTTATCCAAATTTCAGGTGGATACGCTTACGCGAAATTGTAAAGAATTCGGACTGGATCTCTACGGTCTCGGTCACGAAAAACAAGGTATCGTACACGTCATCGGACCGGAATTAGGTATCAGCCTTCCCGGTATGACGATGGTCTGCGGGGATTCTCATACCGCTACCCACGGAGCCTTGGGAAGTATTGCTTTTGGCATCGGTACGAGTGAGGTCGAACAGGTGCTGGCGACCCAGGCTATTCTACAATCCAGGCCTAAAACCATGAAGATTCAAATAGATGGAACGCTTTCCAGAGGGGTTTTATCAAAAGATATAATTCTTTATATCATCGCCCAGATTACGGCCTCCGGCGGTACGGGATATTTTGTTGAATATGCTGGTTCCGCAATTCGAAGTCTCAGCATGGAGGCCCGGATGACCATCTGTAACATGAGTATCGAAATGGGCGCACGGGGCGGATTGATCGCTCCCGACGAAACTACTTTTAAATATATTCAGGGACGACAGTTTACGCCTGTTGGGGCCGACTGGGACCGGGCCATGGAATACTGGCAGACATTATATACCGATCCGGAAGCGACCTTCGACAAAGAATACCATTTCAAAGCGGAAGATATTCAACCCATGATTACCTACGGTACCAATCCGGGAATGGGCATCGGAATTCAGCAGCATATTCCTGCGGTGGCGCTGAACAGCTCCCTGGAAGAAATGCAGAAATCGCTCGACTACATGGGCCTGGACCAGCAACAGTCTCTGATTGGAAAAAAGATTGATTATGTTTTTATCGGGTCTTGTACCAATAGCCGAATCGAAGATTTAAGAATTGTCGCAGAATTTGTACAGGGTAAACAGAAAGCACCCGGCGTAGAGGTCTGGATTGTTCCGGGTAGTAAAAAGGTAGAAGCGCAGGCGATTGCCGAAGGTCTGGACAAAGTATTTAC
>CAKZUV010000350.1 GCA_937921555.1 uncultured Saprospiraceae bacterium | reverse complement strand
TTAGAAAGTTGTAATCCGTTAGACACCGGCTTAGTGGTTTTCCAATTAAATAATCAATTTGGTTGTGATTCGGTGATCTTCCAGACGACGAGTTTGCTACCGAGCGATACACTTTATACAGCATTAGAAACCTGTAATCCGGTGGATACTGGTTTAGTGGTTTTCCAATTAAATAATCAATTTGGTTGTGATTCGGTAATCTTCCAGACGACGAGTCTGCTGCCGAGCGATACACTTTATACGGAATTAGAAAGCTGTAATCCGGTGGATACTGGCTTAGTGGTCTTCCAATTGTCCAATCAATTTGGCTGCGATTCGGTGATATTCCAGACGACGAGTTTGCTACCGAGCGATACACTTTATACAGAATTAGAAAGTTGTAATCCGATAGATACTGGTTTAGTAGTATTCCAATTAAATAATCAATTTGGCTGTGATTCGGTAATCTTTCAGACGACGAGTTTGCTACCGAGCGATACCACATATTCCAATTTGACAAGTTGTAATCCAATTGATACTGGCTTAGTTGTGTTTCAGTTAAATAACCAATTTGGTTGTGATTCGGTGATTTTTCAAACAACTACATTATCTCCGAGTGATACAATAGAGTTAAGCTTGTCAAGTTGTAATCCAATTGATACGGGATTGGTTATTTACCAGTTTGTAAATCGGCATGGATGTGACTCTATTATTTTTGAGACGACGATACTGTTAGATTCAGATACCGTTGAGTTATTTAGCAGTTCCTGCAATCCACTGGACACGGGAATATTTATAAATAACCTGACAAATATTGACGGCTGTGATTCTATCGTAATCGAAACGATTGACTATTTGTTAAGCGATACGATGGAGTTATTCGCGACCTCGTGTAATCCACTGGATACGGGAATTTTTGTGAACAACTTTACGAATATTGACGGCTGTGATTCGATTGTAATTGAAACGATTGACTTTATACTAAGCGACACGACGGAGTTATTTGCTACGTCGTGTAATCCACTGGACACGGGAATTTTTGTAAATAATTTGACGAATATTGACGGTTGCGATTCGATTGTGATCGAAACGATTGGCTTTATACTAAGCGATACGACGGAGTTGTTTGCTACGTCGTGTAATCCACTGGATACGGGAATATTTATAAATAATCTGACGAATATTGACGGCTGTGATTCGATTGTGATCGAAACGATTGATTTTATACTAAGCGATACGACGGAGTTATTCGCGACCTCGTGTAATCCGTTGGACACCGGGATATTTATAAATAATCTGACGAATGTTGCGGGTTGTGATTCTTTAATTGTTACTACGATCAGTTTGATGAACTGTGTGATAGATACGACGCTGATCCTGGATACAACTTGTGATCCATTGCAGACAAGAAACGATACGCTGACGATCATGAGTAGCACGGGACAGGACAGTACGATTGTTTATAACACTACGCTGTTGCCATCTGATACCGTGATGATCAACCGGACATCTTGTAACCCGCTCGATACTGGACTGGTGCGGGAAGACTTGACCAATATGTTTGGTTGTGACAGTCTGGTGATTACTCAAACTACTTTATTGACGAGCACCGAGGAAACTATTTTGCTTACTTCTTGTAGTCCGCTTGATACGGGTAGAGTAGTATCCGTTTTCCAAAATCAATTTGGTTGCGACAGTACTATTATTACCATTACAGATTTAAATCCATCGTCGATTGAAACGATTGAGTTAACGACTTGTGATCCAGCAAATGTTAGAATGATCAGAGATACTTTTATCAATCAATTTGGTTGTGATAGTATTTTTGTAACGAATATTACCTATTTACCACCGTCTATCTTTAAGTTGACGACCACTACTTGTGACCCGGCAGAATTGAGCAGCGATACGATTTTCCTCGAAAATTACCTGGGTTGCGATAGTCTGGTTATCACGGAAGTGATTCTGGATCAGATAAATATTGTGTTAGAAACAATTGACCCGGAATGTTTTGGGGAAGAGGACGGACAGATCATTATTGATACGATTATCGGTGGAACGGCCCCTTATCTCACTGCGCTCGGCGATGGACCACTGAATGATCAGATGCATTATTTCCGCTTACCGCCCGGAGAATATCAGGTGCTGGTACAGGATGCCAATGGTTGCGAGATGACCAGTGAGGTGAATATCACGAGCCCGGAAGAATTGACGCTCGATCTTGGGTTGCCGGACGGAATCAGCCTGGGTGAAACCCTGGATATCAATCCTCAGATCAATCAACCTGTCGATACGTTTATTTGGGAGGTAGCCGGCGATTCACTCTTTTGTGATACTTGCCTGATTCAAAGTCTACAGCCACTCAATTCAGCTCAGTATCAATTGACGGTGATCACGGCTAACGGTTGCAGTACCACCGAAGCATTGGTGGTAAATGTGAAAAAGGATCGGGCAGTATATGTTCCCAACGCTTTCTCTCCCAATCAGGATGGGAACAATGATGTCTTTATGATTCACGGTGGACCGGAAGTGGCCAGGGTCAAAAACCTGCGGGTATTTAATCGCTGGGGGGCACTGGTTTTCTCAGATGAGAACTTTCCTGCCGATGATCCGGGGCATGGCTGGAACGGAACATTTAAAGGGGGCACTGTTAATCCCGGCGTCTTTGTTTATCATTTTGAAATTGAATTTGTGGACGGTTATACTAAAACGTACAAAGGAGATGTAACTGTCGTGAAGTAAGATAATTTTATGAAAAACGTGTTGTGTGTGCAGCGTCGGCTTCTTGTTTGGGAGGTCGGCGTTTTTTTATTATTGAAAAAGGTTTTTAGATAGAGTGGTTTTTGTAAATCACCATTAAGATACTTAAGAAATGAAATTCAACTAAATGGCAAGCGATTCAAGTGTTTTACTTTCTTTTATCCTGCTCAGACAGATCTAACCCGAAGAAATGGTCAAACATTTTTATGCTAAATAACAGGGTTAATTTTTTTCTCAGAAAAGAGTCTTTCAGTCAATCAAAAAGGAAATTTAATATCGATTGAACGATTAAACATCTCAACACCACAACCTAACCAAAATAGCCCCAACCACCATCACCCGTGCAATCAGACTCCGGTAAAAAAGACTTGCCCGGTCATCTGTCATATTTGCAATAAAAAGTAATAAACTCACAGAAAATAAAGCGCCACAACCGTAAAAGCAGTACGTCAGAAAATCAAAATGTTCCGTCAGTTCTGGAAACAAAAGTCCACTCACCCCGAGCGGGAAAAGTACCGCCGAAAATAGACTCAGTGTAAACTCCACCGTCGTATATTTTTCCAGTTGAAACATAAAATAAGAGAAGATGGCGTAAATCGCCACTGAAATACCACCACCCAGCAGAATAACCGGACGCCAGTAGGGCAGACCTTGTACTTGCATCAGCATACCCGCACTAAGAATCAGAATAGGAGCTACCTCCAAAAATTGGCCGATCCTGCGCAGTCGGTCGACCTCCGGATTTACTGTCTTTCTGTTCTTTTCAAAATCTATCGGTTGATCTAACATATTGTAAGTTTTAGTCGTGATTTTGTTGTTAAGATTTCATTCTGGAAATACCCAGAGGTAAATCCTACGCGCGCGGACCTCTCCCTCCGGGGGACCGAGGGGGCGAGTTAAGCCCAGACCTCCTTACCCAATATCCTTACCTCCAGCCCTTCTAAACCCGGCACAAATAATTCCCGTTGCAATCGCCGCGTTCAACGATTCGGTTCCCCGGTTGTCATGGTAAGCGGGAATAGAAATTGGATGATCTACAAACGGCAGCACTTCTGGCCGAATACCCTTGCCCTCATTTCCAATCACAATCAGTCCTTCGGATTTCAGGGACGTCCGGAAGAGATTCTCTCCCTTCAAGATAGCACCATAAATTGGTAAATTCAATTTTTTGACGGTTAAATCCTCAAACTTTCGGCGCACACATTTTACACTAAACATAGCTCCCATCGTTGCCTGCACCACTTTTGGACTAAACCGGTCCGCCGAATCCGGCGAGCAAATCACCCAGTCGATACCAAACCAGTCGGCGGTCCGCAGAATGGTTCCCATATTTCCCGGATTTTGAATGCCATCCAGGTACAGTGACAAATGCCCCGAAAGCTGATCCGGCTGAAAGTCCGGTTCCCACTGACGGACAATTGCTAAAGTTTGATTAGGAGTCTTAAGCGAGGAAATTTTCTTAAGTTCGCGTTCGTTAATCTCTTGTGGAGAGATACCTGCTTTTTGCAGTGAGTGTTCGTTTCGGCTTATCCAGGAAGGCACAGCGAAAATCCGCTCAATCTGACCGGGAAAAAGGGCTAGTAATTCGCTGACCATTTTGTCACCTTCAATAATAAAATTATCATATTTTTGACGAAACTTCTTGAGCGACAGCGATTTGATATATTGTTCACTTTTTTTTGAAAGCATTCTTTTAATTTAATAAATTTTTAACACGCCGTTTTGTGGGGAAAATAAAGGGTTTAAGGTACTTATTTTTTTTGGTTCTGCTAGGGTTAAGCCTTGGTGGATGTTTTCCTTACGGAAAATTGGCAGAAGGTGAAACCCGCTTGAAAAAGAATGAAATCGTGATCGAAGGAGATGATCTTAGCAAAAAAAAGAAAAGCCGACTCAAATCTGACTTAGCAAGTAATTACAAACAGGTCCCTAATCAATCACTTTTTGGATTGGGATTGCACCTGGATACGCGGCTGTATTACGTCACGGACGAACCCGGCGATACGTCAAAGTTTAAAAATTTCCTACGTAAGTCTTTTGTCGAAAGACCCTCTGTTTACGACGCCGAGCGTACCAGAGCTACGGTAGAATCTATGTTTTTCTATTTGCAGAATAAAGGATATAAAGATGCCATCGTCCGGGATACCAGTTTTACTAATAAAAAAAATACCAAAACCCGGTACATTGCCACTCCCGGTCCACAGTATGTAATTGACAGTGTTTATTTTTATTCTCCCGATTCTGCTATTCAGATTTTGCTAAATGATCTGTCGGCGACCACGTACCTGGTTCCGGGTAGCCCGGTAAGCGATGCTGTTTTTAACGCGGAGTCCAAAAGGATAACGGACGCTTTACAAAGTCAGGGGTACGCTTATTTTGAAGCAAATTTTATCAAGCCCCGTGGACTGCCTAAAGGCAATCGGGTCGTCGTTTATTACGACGTACTGGTGCCACCCGAAACTGGTTTTCACCAAAAATATCATATTGGAACGGTATACGTTGATCCGTATTACGTTAAGGCGGGTTCACTGGTACGTGAACGTGATACGGTAATCGTCGATGGCGTTTATTTTATTTTTGATAAGAATGTTCC
The DNA here is from genome assembly GCA_937921555.1 of uncultured Saprospiraceae bacterium. GTDB lineage: Bacteria > Bacteroidota > Bacteroidia > Chitinophagales > Saprospiraceae > JALZUU01. Next base: position 19,047 of record CAKZUV010000350.1, on the reverse strand, counting down.
CCGGAAAATTAAGGCCCAAAATATTCTGAAATCTATTTTTATTCGTCCGGGTGACCTTTACAAAGAAGAGAATTTTTTAAAGTCTATCCAGCAATTGCGTAATCTGGCGATCATTAAAGACGTCAACATTATAGAAACAATAGATGAAGGGGAAAAAGATATATTAAATTTTTCCGTATTTCTTTATCCCAATAAACGGATGTCAGTTGGTAGTGATTTGGAATTAAATAATTCGACCTATAGTATTGATGACGCAAATTTGATTGGAATATCTACCAGTGTAAATTATCGCAATCGAAATTTATTTAAGAATGCCGCATTATTTACGTCAAGGGCTCGATTTGGTTTTGAGTTGGATATTGCTTCTTCTGGCGGTGAGGATTTTTTATATTCACGGGATATCAGTTTGCTGAATGATCTTTATTTTCCTCGATTGGTAGATGTTCTTCGCACCTGGAAAGGACTTAGAGCTATTGGAATTATCAATGAAAAATTTTACACAAATTTAAAAGATAAAACCAAATCGAGATTATCACTCAACTACGAAAATACTTCGCTTTTTAATTTCTATGATTATAGTTCTTTTAACACGACTTATGGATACGACTTTCAACCCGATCAGCGTAACCGTCTTCAGCTCAATCAGGTCGGTATAAACTTGTTACTGGTTAACAAAGATTCTGCTTTTTTAGAAATAGAAAGGAATAATCCGTTTTTGCAGCGAAGTTTTGATGATCAGTTGTTAACTGGATTTTTATTCCGGGATCTGACCTTTACCCATCAGGGAAAAATAAACCGAAACAATGTCTCTTTTTATTTTAGTGGTAATTTTGAACTGTCGGGCGGCGAGGTATTTTTAGCCAATAAAATTAATAACGCGATTAGTGGAAATAACAAGACTTTTTCTTTCCTCAACGGGGTGGAATACGCTCAGTACGTGAGAATGGAAACGGACTTCAGGTGGTTTAAATATCTCAGTGGAGAACAATCACTGGCCTTTCGGCTGAATGCGGGTGTTGGGTTTAATTACGGATTTTCCGACGAAGTTCCTTACGTAAAACAGTTTTTTATTGGAGGTCCTAATAGTGTACGTGCATGGCGTATCCGGGAGCTGGGACCGGGTGAATACGAAGATCCGCTGACAACCAATCCAATTCCCGGTGCTCCTCCTGTTCCCTTTTTTCAGTCAGGTGATTTTATCCTGGAGATGAGTGGTGAGTACCGTTTTGATGTGCTGCGTATTTTTGGCTACACCATCGAAAGTGCATTCTTTGTTGATGCGGGAAATGTCTGGACAATTGGTTACGACGAGAATCGTAAAGGTTCACAACTTTCCTGGAGTCCACGACCTGATCCGGCGGACCCTTCAACTTTAATTGGTCGTAATTTTCTCAAACAAATTGCGGTAGGAGCAGGAACGGGCTTGAGACTGGATTTCTCTTATTTTGTTCTTCGATTTGACGCTGCGGTTAAACTGCGAAATCCTTTTCCTGACGATGACGATAATTTTTGGATTAACCGCAACTGGCGAAAATTACAACTCAGAGATTTTAATTATAATCTGGCAGTAGGATATCCTTTTTGAGGATCTGATACTAACATTCCTTACTCCGTTTCAATAAAATTCATTATTTTTTTCTTGTTCTTGTTAAAATAAGCTATCGCATATTTTTTCATGGCTTTTAATTTTTTCTTATCCGTCACGTCCATTGGAATCTTTTTTTTGCGAAGCTCGGTGGGCGTCTCGGGAGCATCAAAGTAGAGTTGACAACGCAAATAATTTTTAGGAGATAACACCTGTTTGACATAATACTCGGAAGCTGAAATATTGGTCTCTACCAGCATATCCGCCAGAAAATCCTTCCACTGTAAAACGCCCCAGTCGCCCGTCTGAATCGCATCTTCCGGAATAAAATTTCCGTTGGAAGTCCCGCAACCCAGCGAAAGGACCTTTAAGTTTTTCAATTCCCGCTCTAGCCCTTTCTTTTTGGGCGCGTGATAACAATAAGCTTTTTTATCACTTTCATGGTGATTGATCGCATACGAAACCGCCGCCATTGCCGGATGATTAATGGCCACGCCGCCATCCACATAATTTTGGTACATCGGAAAATAAGTAGGCGCGGCACTCGATCTTAGCGCGAGATCGACCAGATTTTCGTTATTACATTTTATATAATAAGAGTTGAAAACTTCGGGCCGGAAGTTATGAGTACGACCTTTTGAATCCTTGGGATTAAGCGAAAAAGCGGGAATCATAAAATGCTTTTTACCATCATACCGGTCGTTCAGATCACCCATTGTCTGATTTTCGTACGCCTCTTCCAGGAGCTCTTTTAACTTTTTCTGAGAATACTGTGCACCGATCAAATTACCGAGATCCCGGATATCATCTATTTTGTTATCCTTAAAAATATCTTTGGCACCGTTGAGGTACAGCTCCATAATTTCGTACGTCTTGCGACCCACACCCAGACTGAGGATGATGATGCCTCCCGTAGAAGTTCCTGCAAAAATATCGAATAACTCAACGGGTGATTTTCCCGTTTCCTCAAAAATACAATTAAGGATCGTTGCCGGAATAATTCCGCGGGTACCGCCTCCGTCGATGGAAAGAATTTTAAGATTTTTTTTGCTCATTGATTTTTTTGGTTTTTTCTGGTGGAAAAATAAGGAATTTTTTTTGACTTTGTTTTATGATCTTTTTGAGATAGGAATATAAGTTCCCGGACATTTCTGATAATATTTAGATATCTGATTTGAATGTGAAGAGAACATTATAATGTACGGTGAGTTATAGCAGTAAGAATTATTATTCAAAAACAAAATACTTATTAAAAAATGTTGAAACCGAGACAGGACACACCCGAATTATCTGTTCCATTGATAAATGGAACTCGGTGGGAATTATCAAAACAAAATCCGGAAAGTTTTACAGTTATCGTGTTTTACCGGGGACTGCACTGCCCTAAATGTAAGCAGCAACTGGAAGATATTAAAGATCATCTGGACCAACTGTCCAAAGTAGGCGCCAATATAGTGGCCATTAGTTCCGATACGGAAGAAATTGCAAAGCAAACTTACGAACAATGGAATATTGAAGGATTGCCGATTGGCTATGGCTTCCCGATTGAAGAGGCAAGAAAATGGGGACTTTTTATCTCGAAAGGGATCAAGGATGAACCGGAAATGTTTACGGAACCCGGTATTTTTATCATTAAAAACAATGGCAAGTTATACGCTTCTTCCATTCAGACAATGCCTTTTGCCCGACCACATATAAAAGAAATAATCGGTGCCATCAAATTTGTTACCGAAAAAAAATACCCCGCAAGAGGGGAAGCGTAAAATGTAACGGGCCTTTTTTGCAAAATATATTTTGCAAAAAAGGCCCGTGTTTTTTGGTCGAATATCAGTCTCTTGAAGACAGACGTATAAGAAGCACCACACCTTTTTTCGGTAGTAGGCATTATTCATTATAACCTATGTCTTCCGTTTTTTCTTCTTGGCCGCCGGGAATAATACATTATTTAAAATAAGCCGATAGCCGGGCGACTGAGGATGTAAACTCAGATCAGTTTCGGGATCGTTGACAAAATGTTTATAATCTTCCGGATCGTGCCCACCGTAGAAAGTAAAAAATCCTTCTCCGTAAGCATTGTGAATATATCGCAATTCGTTGGCCGGTTTATTTTCCCCCAAAACCAAAACGTCCGCCTTTACCTGATTGCGCAGATAAGCCGTAGTCTGTCCCATAAATCCTTTGACAGTTCGGGTATGACACTGCGTTAGCATTGTCGGTACGGGATCCCATTTGGCAGAAAAATCAAATAAGGTAAAATAATCCGTTTGTGGTGTTACCCGTCTTGAAACACTGTGGTCAATCGTAGAATATTCGTAGATCAACGGATTTTTCATCAGCTCAAAATTCTCGAAAGCAAAAGTCTTGGAAAAATCCAATTTGGATTGTGCCGAAGGATCAGCCGGGTCACCGTCGTACATACTTTCACAAATATCCAGTCCTTCTGCGGCCAGTGCGATATCGTACGTATCCGTCGCCGAGCACATGGCAAACATAAAGCCACCACCCAGGACATATTCTTTGATTTTTTTAACCACGGCCAGTTTAAGTTGTGACACTTTTTTAAAGCCATTTTCTTTGGCGAGTGCCTCCATCTTTTTTACATTTTCCTTGTACCACGGTTGTGTATGAAACGACCGGTAGAAACGACCGTACTGTCCGGTAAAATCCTCGTGGTGTAAATGCAGCCAGTCGTATTCCGCCAGTTTATCATCCAGTACCTGCGTATCGTATACCACGTCGTAAGGAATCTCGGCGTAGGTCAGCACCATCGTCACGGCATCATCCCAGGGCTGAATTTTTTCGCCCTTGGCATTTTCCTCCGGGGTATAAACGGCAATTTTTGGTGCCACTTCCAGTTTGATGGCATCCATGTTGACCTCCGGATCGGAAATTTCCAGTAATATTTTATTAAATTTAGCGTCGGGAATAATCTGGTAACTCACCCCTCTGATCTTACATTCTTTTTCAAAAAGTGCATTGTGGCGAAACGCAAAACTTCCACCCCGGTAGTTCAGCAACCAGTGTGCTTCCATTTTATTATCCAGAATCCAGTAAGTAATCCCGTAAGCTTTGAGATGGTCCTTTTGTTCCGTATCCATCGGCAATAGAATATAAGCCGCCATGGCCGGAGCACTCAAAAAGAAAAGTGCACTAAAAAGCAAGAGAAATTTTTTCATGATCGTCATATTTTTTTTCGGTGTAAAAAACCGAACAGATTAATATCAGCAACATACAAATTACCAATATTCCGGAAAATTTACCCGTATTCAAACTGTCTTACGGCAATTATAACGACAAGGTTGGCCTATTTAGTAGAAAACAGGTACTAAAATTAATCAGTACCTGTTTTAAAATTTTTCTGTATGATAAAGTCTCACCTGAGGTTCAAATGTTTGAAAACTAATATTTTATAAATCTTCCAGCTTAAAAAAGAACTGGTTCAACCCGCTAAACACGTTATTATTTATCGATCAAAATACGGCGTTTACTTACTTTGCGACAAAAAATATACACGCCAAAGCATCTCTGCACGCTTCGGGCGAAAACCCCTTTTACACCATACTCAACAAATCAACAAATCAACAAATCAACGATTCAACGATTCAACATATTCCCCCTCCTAATAATTCCTCACCCGTCGAGAACCACCCGGTGCATCCGCGCTCTGTACTCTTTCAAATTGCGGTAAATCCTTTGCTGGCTCTTTTTTAATGGCGCCCTCATATTTTTCGTTGGTACTGGCCAGAGAAACATCCAGGGCAGGCAGGCCCAGTGCTACCCGACGCTCGTTGGTACGGGCAAGATTATCAACCGGATGAGGTTTATAGGTTTTTTCCGCTTCGTCGTAATATACCTGCGTACCATAATGTTGCGGTTTATTTTGATTGAGCAACACCCGGTCGGTCAGGTACGCAAAGTCCAGCTTGTCCGCTTTGTCTTGTTCCACTGCTCCGGCCATATTCCGTAGCACTTGCATCTGAAATTCCGGATAAGCATCCATCTGTTGTACCATCATCCAGAACTTGTGCGTTACTGGTTCGCCCACCATATCATAATCAGGAAAACCATTCGCGTCCAGCATTTTTTTAGCTGCCGCATAATTAATCTTCATTTGATCTGCCAAACGAGCGTCCAGGTCTTTAATTTCCCGGGAGTTAGGCTGAAATTTTAAAAGCATTTCATTTTTTTGATTACGAATACCTTCGTATTTGTCAGAAAGGTAGGTAATCTTCTGTGCCAGGTCTGGCATGGTCACAGATTCGATGTTCTGAGCCGTTGTACCGGACAGAAAAAAGAGGATCATCAGGGAAAATAGGAAATATTTCATATTAAAAGTTTTTTTTATAAACAGTACATATTCAGTGCCAAATGATCAGGAATCGGGTATATTTAAAACAAGTTGACCCAATTTTGCGTACTTACTACGTAATATTCGGGACGGTAACGGAATTTGGTCCGATTACTTCCCCAAAATCGGTTAAATTTGCCGTTCTAATACGCAACCTAAATACATGAATAACCTGAGCTTTCCTTATCCTGTCTGGTACCTTTTATTATGCCTGTTACTGGGACTGGTATTTGCCTTTGTGCTCTATTTTAAAAATAAGTCTTTTCCGGAAAGAACTTCTACCCTCAGCTGGGTACTGGGCGTTATCAGATTTTTATGTATCAGTGCCATCGCAGTATTATTACTCTCCCCGCTGCTCAAGTCTGTTTTGACAGAAACCAAAAAGCCGGTGGTCGTTCTCGCACAGGATGCTTCCGAATCGATTCTGGCGGAAATGTCTCCCGCAGAAAAAGAAAAATATCAGCAGGATTTCACCGATTTGAGTACGGCACTCAAGGCGGATTATGATGTAAAAGAATATGCTTTTGGTAATGAAGTACGAGAAGGAGTCGATTTTGATTTTAAAGATAAAGCGAGTAATATTTCCGATCTGCTCGGCAATATTTATGATTTGTACAGCAATCAGAATCTTGGCGCCGTGATCATGGCCACCGATGGAATTTATAACGAAGGCAGTAATCCGATCTACGCCGGAACTAAATTAGCGGCTCCGATTTATACCATTGCGCTTGGAGATACCATTGCCAAAAAAGATATAATCATCAAGCGGATTTTTAGTAATAGAATTGCTTATCTCGGTGATAAATTTACCATTCAGATAGATGTCTCTGCTATTAATTGTGTGGGTGAAAATACGTCACTGACCGTTTCTTCCGTGGATGGAGGTAATAACAATGTCCTGCAAAAATTTCCAATTTCGATTAATAAAAACAACTTTTTTACCACCAAAGAAATTACCCTCGATGCGAACCGTGCCGGTGTACAGCGATATCGAATCACTGTCAATAAAGTAAACGGAGAGGTGACTACCGCCAATAACACCCGGGAAATATTTATCGACGTACTCGATGCCCGGCAAAAAATATTATTACTGGCTAATACCCCGCATCCGGATATCTCAGCAATCAAACAAAGCATTTCAAAAAATAAAAACTACGAAGTTAAGACGGCTTTAATTACTGATCCATCTCTGAATATTGCCGCTTATGATTTTGTGGTTTTACACCAATTACCGGGTAAAACACAGGACGCTGCTACGGTACTATCGACGTTGCGTTCCAAAAAAATTCCGCATCTTTTCGTCGTTGGAACCCAGTCGGCGCTACCGCAATTTAACCAGGCGCAATCTATTCTGACGATCAAGGGCAATACCCAACAGACCAACGCAGTACAGCCTATTTTTGCGACTAATTTCAGTAGTTATAATCTTGATAATCAATTGGTTGAAAAGCTTCCTGGTTTTGCGCCACTCACCGCGCCTTTTGGTGATTTTACGGATAATGCCAACAGCGAAGTACTGCTTTATCAGCGGATTGGGAAGGTGGATACAAAATATCCTTTACTCTTATACGGAGAAGATAACGGTGTGAAAATAGGGGTTTTAGCGGCGGAAGGCATCTGGAAATGGCGGTTGTTTGATTATTTACAAAATCAAAATCATCAGCTTTTTGACGAACTGTTAGGTAAGGCATTTCAATTCCTCAGCGTAAAAGAAGATAAGCGAAAATTCAGAGTAGACGTCAGTAAGAATATTTTTAACGAAAACGAAGCAGTTTTCTTTGATGCTGAATTATACAACAACAATTATGAACGGATCAACGACCCGGACGCGACCATCGTGATCACCGACAGCGAAGGTAAAAATTTCAATTTTACCTTTTCTAAAACCGGACTTACCTATACGTTAAACGCCGGATTTCTGCCTGTAGGAAATTACAGCTACCGGGCCGCCGTAATGAGCAATGGGGTAGAGTTGGATCACAAAGGACAATTCAGCATCCGGCCCGTTCAGCTGGAAGTATACGAAACAACCGCCGATCATGGATTGCTGCGGCTGCTCAGTGCCCGCTACGGTGGAGAGCTGATTTACGCAGATCAACTGAATACCTTACCCGCACGAATTAAAGAAAAAGGAACCATCAAACCCATCATTTACGAAACTTCCAAAACCCGTTCGGTCATCAATATCCGCTGGCTGTGCTTTATTTTATTAGGCTTGCTAACATTAGAATGGTTTTTACGGAGATACTTTGGAACCTATTAATAAGTTTGCCTGACTCAGTACACTGTTTCCTAAAGTGTGCCAGCGCGTTGGCTTTCCTTTATGAACACAAGGTGCGGGATGCCAAATGACACACCTAACCGTACAGTCCCGACTCAGGATCGAAGAATGGTCTTTAACCGCTCCGCTGCTGGACCGGGCTTGTACCCGATGCCAAAAGCCTTTTCACTATTCATACTCACATCTGCCGGACGCGCCGCCGCCATTTCAATGTCTTTTTGTAGAACGGGGAGGACCAGTGCGGTATCTGTATCCAGTGCCTTCGCCAGATCTATCGCAAAATCATAACGGCTTTGTCGTTCCGGGCCACCAAGGTGCCAGATTCCGGCTTCTTTCCGGTCAGCCAGTAAAAGCAGGCCATCTACCACATCCCCCGCCCACGCGGCAGTACGATATTCGTCGGTAAAAGCGCGAATGGTTTTACCGGATTTCAGGTCTTTTATCCAGCTCGTCAGAAAATTAGGTGCCGATTGACACCAGCCGTATTGAAGTGGAAGCCGGGCGATTGTCACCTGGTCGGGATACATCAGCTGGGCTAAGTGTTCGGTCTTTGCTTTATCATTTCCGTACGTCATAATACCATTGGCAGCATCTTTTTCGGTATAAGGTGCCATTTTACCATCAAAAACGAGGTCTGTAGAGGCAAAAATAAAGTGAATGCCCCGGTTTTGACAGGCAGTAATAAGATGAAAAGTAGCCGCACTGTTAATCTCCTGACATTTTTCGGGATGATTTTCGCAGTAATTTGGATTAGACAAGGCCGCCAGATGAATTACTGTATCTGGTTGGATATCTTCTACTAGTTCTATAAATGCTTCCGTATTTCTAATATCAAGTGGATAGCAGGGGATATCTTCAAACTGGACAGGATTTTGGTGATAAGTCCCAAAAAAATGCCTGCCGGGCGACTGTTTGTCCTTAAAGTGGTGGCCTATAAAGCCAGAAATTCCGGTAATTAATATTTTTTTAGCCATAGAATTGAATAAATGTTAAATATCTGTAAAGGTGGACCTTAAAATTGATAATATTAAGTTTTTAAGACATCTTTATAGTCAAAATAACCTTATTTTTGCTTAAACAAGTTTGGCACCTCATACATTTCCTTCTTAGAAATAATCTACAACTTTTATTTTTCTGTAAATAGCCTTTAAAGGTTGTTTATTCAATAGTTTTTTAAAACTAAATCTAACCCATGAACAGAGAAGATTCTACCAGAATTTTCGGAATGTATAATTATTTAACTATCAGTTTATGGTGGTTTGTCTTCCTGTCTCCAATCCTCAGCCTTACCGCACAGACCAATCTCTCCTGGAACAAAACACTGGGAGGAAACGGATTCGAAGAACTCCAGACGATGATCGAAACGGAAGATGGCAACTTCGTCTTTTTTGGTTCTCATACCTCTGATGTCAGCGGTGATATCACTCAGGGAGCCTACGGATTATCCGATTATTGGTTAGCAAAGGTAGACCAGTCCAACGGAAATATTATCTGGCAAAATACTTACGGTGGAAATCTGATTGACAACGGACGGGTCATGGTTTCGACGAGTGACGGTGGATTTTTATTAGGAGGACATTCTTCTACCGGCATTAACGGCACCAAAACAACCACTGCTTTTGGTGCTTGCTGGAATTGTATTGACTATTGGGTGGTCAAAACGGACGCCGACGGTAACCAACTCTGGGATAAAACCATTCAGGGAAGCAGCATGAGGGACCGGATGACAACGCTCATCGAAACTTCTGACGGTGGTTTTGTACTCGCCGGTTACTCGGACTCTGATCTTGCGCTTGATAAATCGGAAGCCAATATTGGTGGTAGCGATTATTGGGTGGTCAAACTGGATGCCGACGGCAATCAACTCTGGGACCGGACCCTCGGTGGAACGGGAGACGAACAGCCCTTCGCCCTCGTAGAATTACCCAACGGAACAATCCTGGTTGGCGGTCTTAGTTTTTCACTTAATGACGGAAACCGAACCGCTCCTTCGCGGGGATTATCGGATTACTGGGTTGTGAATCTGGATGCCAATGGAACAATCCTCTGGGATCAGGCGTACGGTGGCACAGATGCCGATAACCTACGGGATATGATTTTAACAAACGATGGAGGAGTTATACTTATCGGAGAATCGTATTCCGGTGCTGGTGGCGAAAAAACGGCTCCCAGTTACGGAGAGCGGGACATCTGGATGTTGAAAATTGATGTAACGGGTTCCCTGCTATGGGATCGTTCTATCGGGTCTACCGACCGGGATCAGCCTTTCAAAATAACTCAGTCTCCCAATGGTAATTTCTTAATTGCGTCGCTCTCCAAAAGTCCAGCTGGGTTTGACCGGACGGAGCCATCATTGGGTGGGGCAGATTACTGGTTTGTCACAACGGATGCAAATGGTAATAAAATAAAAGATGCCGTTTTTGGTGGAGACCAGAATGACAACCTCTATTATGCGTTACCCATGCGGAACGGAGATATTATTCTCGGAGGAATTACCGCCACGGATACCAGTCCTCAAAAAACAGAACCTTCCCGTGGTAATAATGATCTATGGTTAGTGAAATACGAGTCTACCCTTGATTTTGATTTAGGTAATGATACCATATTCTGCGTGGATGGAACGCTCAACCTGGACGTTACGATCAATCCCTGTGACTGTTGTGTTTATACTTGGGAGGATGGCAGCAGCGTAGCAAACAGAAATCTGATGATTGATCAGGATACGACGATTATTTTATCAGTACATGATGGATTTAACAGTTTGAGAATAGATACTATTAATGTAACTGCTACCGAACCACTCACCATTAATCTTGGACCGGATACCTACTTGTGTGCGGGTGATTCTATTTTGCTCGACGCAGAAAATCCCGGCCAGAATTATTTTTGGTTGCCTGGTAATGCTATAACACAGGACTTATTGATTACTACCGGAGATACTTATCAGGTTACCGTGACCGATCAGTTTGGTTGTTCTTATGAAGATGAAGTCATTATCAGAGATATGGCGGTTCCGGTCACTACCGGCAATCCAATAATTTGTGCGGGAGATAGTTTGTTTCTGGCCAACGCCTGGCAGACAACTTCCGGCATGTATATTGATACCCTGAATAATTTTGTGGGTTGTGATAGTATTGTTATGACAGATTTGTTTGTGGCAACTGTGGATACGACGCGTTTGTTTGCGAATACGTGCGTTGAAAGTGAAGCGGGTGTTTTTTCCATGACAATGGACAACCAGTATTTTTGTGACAGTACGGTTATCACTACGGTGACGTACATTGAACCGGACACGACCCATTTGTTTTCGAATACGTGCGTTGAAAGTGAAGCGGGTATTTCTTCCATGACAATGGACAATCAATATTTTTGTGATAGTACGGTGATCAATACGGTGACGTACATTGCTCCGGATACGACACGTTTGTTTGCGAATACGTGCGTTGAAAGCGAGGCGGGTATTTTTTCCATGACAATGGACAATCAGTATTTTTGTGATAGTACGGTGATCAATACGGTGACGTACATTGCTCCGGATACGACACGTTTGTTTGCGAATACGTGCGTTGAAAGTGAAGCGGGTATTTTTTCCATGACAATGGACAATCAATATTTTTGTGATAGTACAGTTATTAATACGGTGACGTATATTGCTCCGGACACGACACGTTTGTTTTCGAATACGTGTGTTGAGAGTGAAGCGGGTATTTCTTCCATGACAATGGACAATCAGTATTTTTGTGATAGTACGATTATCACTACGGTGACGTACATTGCACCGGACACGACACGCTTGTTTTCGAATACGTGCGTTGAGAGTGAAGCGGGTATTTCTTCCATGACAATGGACAACCAGTATTTTTGTGATAGTACGGTGATCAATACGGTGACGTACATTGCCCCGGATACGACGCGCTTGTTTGCGAATACGTGCGTTGAAAGCGAGGCGGGTATTTTTTCCATGACAATGGACAATCAATATTTTTGTGATAGTACAGTTATCAATACGGTGACGTACATTGCTCCGGATACGACACGTTTGTTTGCGAATACGTGCGTTGAAAGTGAAGCGGGTATTTTTTCCATGACAATGGACAATCAATATTTTTGTGATAGTACAGTTATCAATACGGTGACGTACATTGCACCAGATACAACCAGATTGTTTGTGAATACTTGCGTTGAAAGTGAGGCAGGTGTATTTTTCATGACCGTTGACAATCAGTATGCTTGTGATAGTACCATCATCAATACGGTGACTTATGTTCCCATGGATACAATTCGATTATTTACAAATACTTGTAATGAAAACGAGGCGGGTATCTTTTCTGAGACAACAAATAATCAAGATGGTTGCGACAGCACAATTATCAATACAGTAACATACATTGCACCGGACACCGTCAACCTAACCGATTTTACCTGTGATGAAAATCAGGCCGGACCAATGACTTTTCAGGATACAAATATTTTTGGCTGTGACAGTACGACAATAATTGATTTTATTTATATCGCACCTGATACAACCGAGTTGGAAAGTCATACCTGCGATCCTGCGCAGGCCGGCCCGCAAGTAGTAACGGAAGTTAATAGTCAGGGCTGTGATAGTGTGGTGATAACAACGAATATTTATGTTCTTGCCGAATTTATCAATCAGACAGCAAATACCTGTGACCCGGCTCAGGCAGGCATAACAATGGATACCCTGAAAAGCCAATATGGTTGTGATAGTTTAATTACGACGACGACGATTGATTATTTCGCACCGGATACGACTATTTTTTCCAGTATAACCTGTGACAGCACGTTGATGAGAATAGATGTTGAAAACTTAACGGGTTTCAGAGGTTGTGACAGTACGGTGATTACCCAGGTAGATTATTTTGCTCCGCAAACGGCAACTGTTTTATTAGAAACCTGTGATCCGGCCCAGGCAGGTTCTGTTACGAATATTATATCTGGCCAGGCGGGTTGCGATAGTATCATTACGATCACTGAAACGATTTATCGTGGTTCTGAAAACACCTTGTTAAGCGCCACGTCCTGTGACCCTGATTTAACGGGGACGGAAACCAATGTCTTCACAAATCAATTCGGTTGTGACAGTACGGTTATTTTAACAACGACCCTCTCCATGGCCGATACCACTTATCTCAATATGGTAAGTTGCAATCCGGATTCCCTGGGAACAGATTCCCTGATTTTTACAAACCAGGGCGGTTGCGACAGCATTGTTTATACGGTAACGATTGCGGAAAATCTGGGCGTAGACTACGAGCTGACGGACGCCAGTTGTTCCGACGCGGAAGATGGTTCAATTTTGGTTAACGAGGTAACAAACGGGCTGAGTCCGTATCTTTTTGCGATTGACGACGGGAGTTTTCAATCCTTTGCTTTGTTTCCCCGCTTAGCGGCAGGTTCGTATACTTTATGGGTGCAGGATGCCGACGGATGTACCGCTCCGTACGAATTTGATATTCAGGCACCGCCACCACTTACGGTATCATTACCGAACGATACAACTATCAACGTCGGAAGTTTTCTGACCTTGCCAGCAACGACCAACCAGGCGGTAGATACCGTTTTCTGGAACGAATCCTCCGGCATTAACTGCGACAGTTCTTCGTGTCTGCGACCGGAAGTTCAGCCATTCTCAAATAGTGTGTACATTGTTACCGTCGCTAACGGAGATGGATGCAGTGCCAGTGATACCACGCTGGTGAATGTGTCTCAGGAAAAGCCATTTTATATTCCTACCGCCTTCTCACCCAATCAGGATGGAATCAACGATGATTTTGTTTTATCACCCGGACCGAATGTTACAATGATTCATTCCGTCAGAATTTTTAATCGTTGGGGAGCTTTATTGTTCGAATTGCCCGAAACGTTGCCGCTGCAATCGGTGACCGGATGGGATGGACAATTTAAGGGACAACCCGTTACTTCCGGTGTCTACATTTACATGGTAGATGTGAGTTTTATAGACGGAGAACGAAAAATTATAACGGGCGATGTGACGGTATTCCGGTAGGTTTTTTACTCTCAGCTCGGCAGTACCGCCGGAGCCTATCTCCAAACTTGCAAACGTTCAGTAGCCGGGCCAACCGATTAGGTGCCGAAGGCACTAAATTATTACGTATTTCTTTAATTTATCTTGTCTTTATTTTACCACTAAGACGCGAAGAACAACAAATATTTTTCTTCGTGTCCTTTGTGACTTAGTGGCCCTGATATGCATAGAAACTTTAGTGCCGAAGGCATTAGCTATCCGCATTTATCCTTCCCGTTATTCTGGAAACCACCAGGATGGTAAACAATCCACTCAACATCGCTACTGTCCGGAAAGGGAATAGAACCACGCCATTTTCAATCATCGGATAAGGAAGAAAAACGGGAATCCCGAGTGTCGTATCTCCACCACCGAATCGCAGTACCAGCGCCACTAAAAAACCGGCAACAGCTCCGCTTCGATTAGCCCGTGGATCGAAAAGTGCACAGACCAGTACTGGAAAAAGCAGACAATATACAAAGTCACTGCACAAAAACCAAAGTTCGTATACACTTCCTACCTGTAAAGCGATGAGTGTGGCCGCTACTCCAATAATTCCGATTGATTTTTTTATCACCCGGGCCAGGCCTGCGCTGGAAATTCCGGGCTTGAATAACGGACGGTAAATATTCCAGCCGGACATCGAAGAGGCAGACAGAATCGAAGAGTCTACCGAGGACATTACCGCTGCGGCAATGGCACCCAATCCAATAGTAGAAATCAGGGGAGAACATAAATACCGAATGACATGGGGCAGGGTAGTTGCAGCGTCGGGTGGTGGCATCAGACCCGCACCCGTCCAGTCGAAAGTAGCACCGATCATTCCAATAATTACGGCGGGAACGGCTGCGAGTAAACAAATAAATCCGGCAAAGATAGATAACCACATCGCCGTCTTCTCGTCTTTGGCAGAAAGTACTCTCTGAAAATAAACTTGCCACGGAATCCCACCGAAAACCAATAAAAGCGCATAATCCCACCAGTTCCAGAAGTAATTACCCAATGCTGCCCGGGAAGGTAGTAAGGTCGCCGTAGTTCCGAATTTCAGTTGATAATTTTGCCATAATTCGTTCAGGTCACCAACCCTGGAAAGGGAAGAGGGGACCACAATTAACAATCCAAAAAATAATAAAAGCAGTTGGAGAACATCCGTAATCGCTACCGCCCAGAGTCCGCCGAGCATCGTATAACCAATGGCAACGAGCGCAGAAAGTATGATGGCGGTCGTATTGTCGATACCCAGTACCGTGGCAAAGGTAGTTCCCAGTGCGGTAAGGATAGCCGCCGTCCAGAATAATTCTCCCGTCAGTGCGGGTAGAAAGAATAACGGAACAGGCCCTTGACCAAATTTTTCACGAATCGGATCCAGCATCGTCCGGTAACGTCCCCGTCGCATCTTGCGGGCAAAAAAGAGACCACCAATCATCAGACTAAGCGCATATCCCCACGGCGCCTGCACCCACAACAAACCACTGCTGGCAGTTGCTTCTGCGGTACCGTTAATAAAACCACCACCAATCCACGTAGCACTCATGGTAAAGACAGCGATGTAGAGTGGAATAGACCTTCCGGCGAGCAGCACTTCTTCGGCGTTGTTGTGCTTACGAAAGCGGCTGGCAAATTGTCCGAAATAAAAGATGAGGCCGTAAAAAATCATTATGGAAAAAAAGCCCGTCCAGGCCACATCATAGTTCGCGAAAAAAAACAGATAAACAGCCGTCAGCAGGAAAACAACGAAGAGATAAAATAGTGGGTGTCGAAAGTTCAATAGGGGAGTTTTTTTCGCAAGATACGGAGATTTTTGAGTCTTTTGGTTTAGAAATGTTTTGATGATTTTCTTTATTCAACATTCCTTATCTTTGTGCCAAATAATAAAAATGAATTTGAAAGAATTAGGAATCGATTTTTACCAGTTGGTGGCCGTTGTAACTATTTGCGGATTTACGATTCTGGCAGTTCTGGTATTCCGTTACTTCTTTAATCGCTTTGTCAAGCAGCAGGTGATCATGTCGGGTAATGATCCAACCCGCTATCGTTTTATCAGTCATCTGATAACGGCGCTGATTTACATCATTGGATTCGGGTGGGCATTTTCTCACATTGACGCATTGCGAACCCTCGCAGCCTCGTTGCTGGCCGGAGCAGGTATTGCTGCGGTGGCGGTAGGATTTGCCTCCCAGGCGGCCTTGAGTAATATCATCGGAGGAATGTTTATTGTCCTTTTCAAACCTTACCGGATTAACGACCGGATCACCTTGACCAGTGGTAGAAGTGGGGTGGTGGAAGACATTACGCTGCGACATACCGTCATTAAAGACTTTGAAAATCGCCGCATCATTATTCCCAACTCAGTTATTAGTAACGAGACACTGGTGAACGCAGATTTAAGCGATGGACGTATTATCAAATGGATAGATGTAGGAATCAGTTATAATTCAGATATTGACCACGCCAGACAAATAATCCGGGAAGAAATCATGGCACATCCTTTACTTATTGACGGTCGCAACGAAGAGCAAATACAGAAGGGAGATCCTCAGGTTCCGGTGCGCGTGATCAGTCTGGGAGAATCTTCCGTCAATTTACGGGCCTGGGCCTGGGTTGCCAGCCAGCAGGATTCCGCTGCACTGGGCTGGGATACACTGGAAAGTATCAAAAAAAGGTTTGACAAAGAAGGAATTGAAATACCTTTTCCGCACCGGACCGTTTACATACGAAAAGATTCAGAACAATAACAGCAATTAAAATGGAGAAATTTTTTGTCATCGAAGGATTGGATGGTTCCGGAAAGTCTACACAAATGGAATTATTGCGTCAGTATTTACGCCGGTACGATCAGCCATTTCAGGATATTCACTTTCCAAAGTTAAATCAGGGGATTTTTGGGGATATGATTGCCCGGTTTTTGCGGGGAGAATTCGGTGGACTCAACGACGTACATCCGCAATTGGTTGCCCTTTTGTTTGCGGCAGATCGCCACGAACACGCCCGGACCTTGCAGAATTGGCTGAATGATGGTCAAATTCTGATCGCCGACCGCTACGTGAACAGCAATATTGCCTTTCAATGTGCGAAATTATCCGATGAGCCGGAAAAAAAAGCATTAAGGGAATGGATTTTGAATATAGAATATGAATATTATAAAATTCCACGCCCCGTGGTTTCCCTGTACCTTGATGTTCCTTTCAAAGCAGTTGAAAAATCATTAAGTAAAGACCGGGCAGGAGCGGACCGGGATTATCTGGAAGGAAAACAGGATATTCACGAGGCAGATTTGAGTTTTCAGGAGAAAGTAAGACAGGAATATCTGAAAATGGTGGAAAATCAGGCGGATTTTCATCTGATTGAGTGTACGGACGAGGAAGGCAGTTTTTTGCCACCCGACAAAATACATCATAAGATTCTTGAATTTTTGGGTCTAAAGAATTAACTTTACTTGCATATATATTAGTAATATCTAATTTTATATAGTCTATACATTTTTTAGCGCCCCATGTTAGACTTCAGTGCTTTGAAAAGTGAATAAGTCTATTGACAAAATTTAGTAATAACAATATCTTTTGTCGCTTCAACAATCTTACCTGAAATAGCTTTCCCCGGCCATGATTAATTTATGTTTTCAATAAAGAAAGTTAACGGGGATTTAACAACTTAGAGAAATGAAAAAGTAGAATTTTACCGCATCTTTTCTTTCTATTTCCCAAAAATTTTGAAAAGGTATATTTATACAATAAACGTAAAATGAATAAATTCAGCCATTTTTTGCGCAATAGCCCTGGCCTGAAAAAATTGGCAAATTTTCTGATTTTTCCAATCAACGACTACCGTCCAAGATGGTGGATCAGGACTTTTATCAATCCGGTATTTTTTCGCCGGCCCTTCAGTTCAATTGTACGCTGGAGTGCCCGCATGGACTTGTTGCCCAATCACGGTTTTAAAATGGGTAAACGGGCCATGGTGGAATCCAACGCCGTGGTCAATAACGTGGTAGGAGCGGTAGAAATTGGCGAAGATTCCCTGATCGGAATTGGTTCGGTGGTCATCGGACCCGTCAAAATAGGACGGGATGTTTTACTGGCGCAAAACGTAGTGATTTCGGGACTCAACCATGGTTATAAAGATATCAACCTTTCGATTCGGGAACATAAAGTAACCACCCGTGATATTATTATTTCTGACGATGTCTGGATTGGAGCCAACGCGGTAATTACGGCGGGGGTGAAAATCGGAACACATTGCATTGTCGGTGGTGGTGCCGTGGTGACCAAAGACGTACCCGATTATTGTATCGTCTCCGGCAATCCAGCCAAAATTATCAAGCGGATTGATGATTCAAAATCCATTTCTGATTACACTCCTGCGTCCAGATAATTTACCTGCCAAAATTAAAATTTTCTTTAGTAACGACCAATTAATAAGTCCGTCATCTTGGCTAGGAAGAATTTAAGCTAGACGAGTTAAAAAACGTAGACATAGCCTAGCTATGGCGAGGCTTTTTAAAGAAGTATAGCTTAAATTCTTTTAGCCACAGATGTGGAAGTTATTATTTGATCGTTACTTAATCAAAAAAATCTCCGAGGCGCTGCTTCGGATGAACACGCCTGCCGTGCCTGCTGCGGGAAATCCAGCAAAGGCAGGTTAGCGGGACTGATTAACTCATGAGCCTGCTCTAAAAACCAGGAAAACGGAAATTCTTAATCATATTTAATAGAAACAAACTATATATTGCGTACGCGATAAAAGATATACACGTTAAAGAATCTCTGCGTTCTCTGCTCCTCTGC
>CAKZUV010000349.1 GCA_937921555.1 uncultured Saprospiraceae bacterium | reverse complement strand
ATGTCATCCGCAATAATTTGCTCAACTTTTATCCTTAAGTCAGACTTCTCTGGCAGTATAAATTTGAGATTTGAGCAATCAAACAAAATAGTATTATAGTACCTGTAAATGTTCTTCATATTCATTTGTCTCAGAAAATCTTTAAAATCTAAACACCTCAACAAGCGAAGCGACTCAACATTTCAACCCCTCAACGCGCGCAGCGCCCCAAACGCTTCAATCCGCCGTTGGCGCCAGCCGTACCACCAGCCCATCCAACTCCTCGGTAATCCGTAATTGACAGCCCAGCCGACTGTTGTCATCGACAAAAAAGGCCTGATCCAGCATATCTTCTTCGGCATCTTTTGCTTCGGGTAAGTCGTGATCAGACTCTACGTAAACGTGACAGGTAGAGCATAACGCCATCCCGCCGCAGGTACCTTCCACGGGGAGTTCGTAGGCTTTACAGACTTCCATCAGATTCATATTCATGTCCGTGGGAGCTTCGAGTTCGTGGGACTTTTCTTCCCGGTCGATTACGGTGAGTTTTATCATTTTTTTTATTGTTGATTTGTTGATTTGTTTAACCTGCCTTCCTGCGTCGGCAGCAGGTCGTTGATTTGTTTCTTTGTATTCAAAGAGTCAACCGTTCAAAAAAACTACTTTCCGGTAAATTTTGGTGCTCGTTTTTCGAGAAAAGCCGTGGCTCCTTCGACAAAATCTTCGGTATTTGAAATCTCTCCGAATGCTTTTACTTCTTCTTCGTAGCCGTTGATCGTTTCATCAAAATTAGCGTTGACACACTGGATGGTACGGGCTACGGCCAGTGGTCCCTTGGTGGCAATTTTTTTTAAAATTTCGGTGGCTTTGGTGAGTAATTCTTCGGCTGGAACGACGTGGTTGACCAGTCCCAGCGCGAGTGCTTCGGGCGCTTTGATCATATCTGCGGTCAGCAATAATTCCATCGCTTTCCCTTTTCCTACGAGCTGAACCAGACGCTGCGTCCCCCCGTAACCGGGTAAGATACCGAGGTTGACTTCCGGTTGACCGAAACGGGCATTCTCACTGGCGATCCGCAGATGACAGGCCATGGCCAGTTCGCAACCACCACCGAGGGCGAAGCCATTGACGGCGGCGATAACTGGTTTGGGGAAATATTCTATTTTGGCAAAAACCTGCTGACCACGGTGAGACATATTGGCGGCGCCATCTTTTCCCAGGGTTAGAAATTCGGAGATATCGGCTCCGGCGGCAAAAGATTTTGGTCCCGCTCCGGTCAGAATAACGCCCGTCATTTCAGGGTATTCCATCAGCGCATGATTGAAGAAATGCTCCAACTCATCGAAAGTTTGACGGTTGAGGGCATTCAAGGCTTTTTCCCGGGTGATCGTTACCGTCAGAATGCCACCGTTATCGGTTATTTTCAGAATTTCGTAGGTCATCTTTTTTTTCGCAAAGATAAGGAATGTTGGACAAACAGGTCATAATAATTTTCAAGAAACGTTTTGCTTAGAATAATTAATAATCCCAGGAATTTGCCGGGTCTTTCATCGGAGTCCGTTTACTTTTTCTTTTATAAAAATGAACAAAATTACCGGATCAAACCTTATATTCTATAATAGGATTTACACTCAGAAAACTGGTATGGGCTTAGAGCTTGTCTAAATTTCTATTTTTTCTAAACAAAAAAAATTACAAGATGAAAGTATTAATTGAATCTCAGTTTGCGCTCACCGATATGCAAAAAAAACACATCGAAAATACCATGCAGGATCTGACCGAATATGAAGACCGCATTACGCAATCCGAAATATATTTTAAAAAAGGAGATGGCAGTAACCCCAACGAAGTCTCCTGCACTATCCGGACCCACATTCCGGGCAACGACGTTGTTATCACCGATTCGGATGACGACCGGATGAAGGCATTCAATGATGCTTTTCAACGTTCCAAAAGACAGTTAATAAAAGAGAAGAAGGCAAGACGCCCTTATTAACCCGTTGAAGCATTTCTATTAATTACAGCAAGGCAAAGAATCGCAAAATTTCACCCCAACTCTGAAGGAGTGCTTTTGCGATTTTTTGCCGTTTTTGCTGAGGGCTTGTCTAAACTGCCTGATAATTTTCACAAAATACACTCCCCGAATTTACGCCATCGGCCCTACCCTTTCTGTCTCCTTTTCCTTCGCTGCTCTGGCCTTTTTCCGTTTTTGTTTTTTCTGTAGTACATTTATTAAACGGTTGACGTGTTTTACTTTCAGGCGACTTTTTACGGCCACCATGGTAAAGCTATCTTCCGAAAAGGTTACCACCACAATTTTTTTAATTTTCTTTCCTTTTATCTGTCCCATAATCACGGTCTGATTTCCCTTTTCACGCACAGAAATCAGGGTTTCCATGTTCTTTTGTGTCCGCAACTCCCGGATCAGTCCTTTTCCTGCGGCCCGTGGCACCTGGTGACCATTATCCACCAATACCCGGAATCCTTTCATCTTTCTGGCCAGTTTCAATCCTTCTTTCGCTTCCTCATCGTGCACAAAGATTCTGGCAACGCCCACGCAAGTACGGGTCAGCAATCCCGGAATAGCAATGTTAAAAACCTGTTCTCTCTTTTTGTACTTTCTGTAAAATTTTCTAATCGGATCACCACCGGCCTGTAAAAGGGTGACGGAACAAAAGATAAGTACGAGGGTATAAATCAGTTTTTTCATTGTTGCGTCTTTTCGAGGTTATCCAGAAATTCAATACCGTCAATATCGACGTTTCCTGCCAGCCGGGAGATCTTTTTCAGATCAATATTTCCGGTCAGACTCAACATGATCATCTCTTCGTTTCCACCCACCAGCAGCAGCAGTTCCCGGATCGTATTATCGCTGGCTGTCTGAGTCCAGATTTTGACATTATTCCCCTTATCACGGACGGAGAGTAGCAAATCAAATCCTGAGTTCTGTTCAGAAAAATCGGCCAGCACTGCCTTATAATGTACCATCGGATCTACATCCGTTTTTAGCAGCATTAACCCGTTAAGCTGCTGGAGTACTTCTTCGATCATAGCCGCCTCGTTATTTTCCAGGTCTCCATCATCCAGGGCTTGCAAATCAATTTCAGAAACAATTTCGATCAGTTTGGGGCTGACGTAAACGGAAGTGAAAATTTCATTTTCGATCTGCGCTTCAAAATAGCGATTGATCGCATCATTCTGTGCGGTTACCGAGCTGATAAGCCAACAGACAACTGAACAAAAAACAAATACCTTTTTCATAATTTTATTTTTTAATTGTAAGAACAGGTGTAGCTGACCTGGGTAGCAAGAAGCAAGAATCTTTCGGTTACTTCCGCCAATTTTCAGGAGATACACTTTCTATTTTTTTCAATGATTTTATGCTGGCTTTTGGTTCTTTGGTCATTTTTGAAGAAACCAGCAGTAATGCTTGTCTGGTCAACTCGTAGGCTTCTTTTTCGGTGGCCGGATAATAAACTTTACCGTTAATGATCAGGTGTGGAATATCCGCCAAATCGTTTTCTGGTGTTGTTTTTTTCAAAATAAAAATACTCGCGGATACTAAAAATAAAATGGCAGCGGCTACAGTCCCCCATTTGCGACGGGACACCATTGGTTTAATGATCGCATCGTTCTGCCGATCTTCAATTTCTGCCAGCAAAGCTGCTTCAAAGCTGTCCGGTAAAACAGCGTTAGCTATCTCCTGCGGATATTGAAAAGCAGGAATAAAAGGACGATGCTGTTCTGCGACGTTGGAACCGGAAAAGTATTCCCGCAGCTGGATTTCTTCGTCGAGCGACGTTTCGCCGGCCCAGTATTTTTCGAGTAAATTATCGATGGTTTTCATATTCCGCAATTAATTCGGTTTTTATTTTAAATCGTGCCCTGGACAGATAGACTTTTACCTGACTCATGGACTGCCCCGTTGTGGCTACTATTTCTTTATAACTCAATCCTTCAAAATCTCTCAGTTCAAAAACTTCCCGCTGGGCCGGAGGCAATTTTTTAATAATCTTTCTGATCAGTTTGAAGGTGTCGTTTTCTGCGGTCGCCTCGTAAGGCGTCGGAGACTGAGCGGCAAAATGCTGGATTTGATGCAGCGCAGTGGTGGACTGGTGGTGACGGCTCCGAATTTTATCAATCGCCAGATTACGCGTCATCCGTGCACAATATCCGGAGAGATTATTCACCTCCTTTAATTCCGCTCTTTTTTCCCAGACCTTGATCAACACTTCCTGAACTACATCCTGCGCGCGATCCTCCCTGCCTACGATCCGCAAAGCCAACCGATAGAGCTGGTTTTTGAGGGGTAACACACGTTCTTTGTAGCTTTCTATTTCCATTCTATCCTAATGACGAATGAGGGTTTATTTTTGTTACAGATTCCGGAAAAGATGATACAATCACGCCTGAAAACTGCCAGTAAAAGCCATTCTTTTCATTTAAATTAAAAAAAAATACGATTGCTCCACCATGAACTCTTAAATAGTGCTATCTTTGTGAGATTTTTTTCTACAACGTTAACAAGAATTACCTACGGGATGGAGCAAGATATTACGCCGAAAAGTGAAACCAGAAAGCAACTCTACAATTACCAAAAAGAAGATTTAAATCTGATCTTTGAACGATTTGCGAATTGTCCGAAAGACCATAATTTACTATATCAGTTACCTACCGGTGGCGGTAAGACAGTTGTTTTTTCTGAAATTGCACGACGATACATCGAACAGACAGGAAACAAGGTATTGATCCTTACCCACCGAATTGAACTTTGCGGACAAACCAGCCGGATGCTGGACAGCTTTGAAGTCACCAACAAGATCATCAACAGTAAAATAAAGGAACTCCCGGATAAAGATCAGTACAATTGCTTTGTAGCCATGGTGGAAACGCTCAACAACCGGCTCAACGACGAAAAATTTACGATGGAAGATGTAAATTTAGTCGTTATTGACGAAGCACACATCAACTCTTTTCGTAAGCTTTTTAAGTTTTTCAATAAATGTTTTATCCTCGGAGTGACCGCTACTCCACTCAGCAGCAACGCCAAACTGCCGATGAAGGACTCGTACGATGAGCTGATTCTTGGAAAATCCATTCCGTCGCTGATCGAAAGTGGTTTTCTGGCGAAGGCCACCACCTATAGTTTTGATGTCCGGCTGGGTTCTCTGAAAACGGGAATCAACGGTGATTATACGATCAAATCTTCCGAAGAATTGTACTCCAACGCGGCCATGCAAAGTAAGTTGCTCTACGCCTACCGGCAACAGGCGCTGAATACCAAAACCCTGATTTTCAACGCGGGAATCAATACGTCCCGCCACGTTTACGAAACGTTTCAGGCGGCGGGCTACGATGTGCGCCATCTCGACAATACTTATTCCAAACAACAGCGAAAAGATATTCTGAGCTGGTTTAAGAAAACACCGAATGCGATTTTGACATCGGTGGGAATCCTAACGACGGGGTTTGATGAGCCGACCATTAATACGATTATTCTGAACCGGGCGACCCGGTCGCTGAGTTTATATTATCAGATGATTGGTCGTGGTTCGCGGGTCATTCCGGGCAAGGATACCTTTCAGGTAATTGACCTGGGAAATAACGCAGCGCGATTTGGCCTGTGGGACGCAGAAGTAGACTGGCTGAAAATTTTCCGGAATCCGAATTACTTTCTGGACAATATTATTTCTGATCAGGATATTGAAAGAAATTTCAAATATCACATGCCGGAAGAGATTCGGGTCTTGTTTAAAAAATCTGAACACGTTGATTTTGATATCGAGGCGGAAAACAAAAAGGTGATGGCAGAAGGATTGCGTTCTGCCGTTATTCTGGACCGTTCGCTGGAGCAGCACGTGGGACTAATTGTAGAAAATGCGGAGACTTTTCCGGAGGCGCTCAAACTTACCAAAGCCTTGCACGAAGATATTTCGGACCGGGTACGACGCTACTGCTATTGTATTTGCAAAAGCACCAAAAATTTTCGCGACTGGGCGATTGAGGATTACAAAAAGAAATTAAAAGTCCGGATTAATCAGGAATATTAGGAATGGCAAATAATAAATAAGTGCAGATTCTAGGCGAACTATTTACAGCGCCTCTGAGAATTTTTATTGATTAAAATTTCTGAAGATTCTTCGTGCGGCTCTTTTATTTTTAATTTTTTTAAAAAAGGGAGCCAGAAATTTCTTAAGATCTTCTTTACTGGACGCTGAGAGATGAGGATCGTCCGTTATCGTCTGTAAAATCTCGGTTTCTTTATCTATGAAATGGCGAATCGTTTTATCCAGAAACTCATTTTTTTTACCCATATAAATCCGTTCTCGTACGTGTCTCTGGCGATAGTCAGGATTTGGTTTAGCGTAATCTGCGTTAACAAATCCGCTGAAATCAAAATCATAAGGGACCAGTACTAAAGGAGTATCTTCGTCGTTTCTGAAGTATTTTAAATTGTGTTTATGCTCAATTTTCCAGTCTGTATTTCCAACCATATACTGAAACAACGCCGTTATTTGAGCCTGTTCCGACTCTAAATCCTCCCAGGTGATACTGTATTCACTTAATTCCTCCGTGTCTGTTCTTTTTCTGAACTCTTTATCACTTTCAATGAAAAAAGCGGGAATAATGTGGGTGGTATCCTGCATTGATGTATCCATGCAAATTAGTTCGGTGGCCTGTACCCTGAAGTGAAAATCTGATACGAGGGCGTAGAGTTTATAAACCAGCAACTCACGGTATAGAAGGTCTTCCGCTTGTGCGTCCTTAAAACAAGGTACGACAACTTTCAGTTTAGGATAGTCTTTGATCCGCTGTTCTTCCAGCGCCTGTTTGTCAAAATAAATCATTACTGGAGGCACTTCACAACGAACCAGACGGCTCTTTCCTCTGGTTTCCAGTCGGATAGGCAGGGAAAATTTTTGTCCGAGACTATCCGTGAAATTAAATAAACCTGAACGCTCTCTCTGATCGTGTTTGTTATCTATCAGGTCCATGATATCCGCGGTCACGGTAACAGGAAATATTTCTTCGTAGTCCATCAGGGAAAGAAGACTTTGTTTTTTCTTTTTTTCCTTCTGGATGTTTTCATAGGAGTCCTGCGCCGTGGAGTACACAGGCAGTAACAGAAGGAGAAGAAAAAGAAAATAATTTGTTTTCAACTGTTTTTGATTTTGGAAATGATTGATATCATCAGAGATAATAAAGGTACAAATAAAAAGTATAATTGCCCAAACGGGCAAAGTCAGCGATCATAAGAATTCTTATTTCCAAAGATTGTTTTCTTTGCTATAAAAGTGCTTTAATTTCAAAACATAATTTCACAAAGAAATGTTTTGGTTTAATTAGAGCTTATCTAAATTTTCATTACAAAGAACGATTCAACTGATTAAATTCCTGATCAAAAGTACATTCCGCCGCCCATCAGCCAGGTGTTTATGGAGATACGGTTTCCGAGATTTTGGTACCCACCAGAGATAAAATATTTTTTGAGGTGTAACTGCATCCGGATATTAAAACTGGAAAGGCCTGCGCCCGCATCCAGAAATTCGTGATACCGGTAGCCGGTGTGCAGGCTCAAAGGTTGTTTAAAAAACCAGGAAAAGCCCAAACCGCCGCTGATGCCCCAGTCCGATTCGTCCCTTTCTTCGTAGCGGGAAAGTCCTACGTCCCACCATAGATTAAACCGTCGGTTCCGTAATCTATTATACTGAAAAGTAAAATTAGTGATCCCGATTTTTTCGGCTTCCGAAAGGACATCTCCTTCAAAGAGCTGCCGGTAATTGAGATCCAGGGTGATAGTAGAAATTGGAGAAAACTGAATTTGGGCTATACCGCCAAAAATATCCCTTTCATTACTTTGCAGTAAGAGTTGGGCTTTGGTACTCATCTTCCGGCCCACTTCACCGATGGGACGGTAGCGACCATCGTCGTAAAGATCATAAGGATAACTGGTAAATTCGGTATCCGCCGCGCGGGGTTCGCCTTCAAAACCAAAAAGAAAATTGACTTCGTACAGCAGATCAATAAAGAAGTTTATCTGTCCGTGTGACATTGCGGGTGATCCGACAAAAAACAGGAAGAGTATTAAATACGGGGTAGTTCTAAATTTCATAGCTGGAGGTTTTGTACCAAGTTCTGAAATCTAATTTATAATACAATAAAAAACGTGGGCTTTAACACGAATTTAAGGAAGCGCCTTTTTGATTTATTATTTCATAATGGTCACATCTCCGCTATATATTTTCTCCGCTTCATCTAAAAATCTGATTTTCACATAATAGACAAATACGCCCGGATTAACCTCTTTTTCCCGGAACAGACCATTCCAGCCCAGTCCGGGATTATTAGGCGGAAAATTCTGATTAGAAAATACAAGCGCACCCCATCGGTTGTAGACATTCATTTCCAGAATTTCTACTGCCTCGGCGCTGGTACTGATAAAAAAGCGATCGTTGTTTCCATCTCCGTTGGGTGAAAATACATTTGGAATATAAACAGAACGGTCCTTAATCACCCGAATATTTATTTCATCACGCTTCGTACATCCGCTTGTGTCCACTACAATTACTTCATAACTGCCCGAAAAGAAAGGGGCTACTTCCTGCACGGTACAATTTTCACAATCCTCCAAATCTGTTCCATTCCAGATGATAGTATCCAGTGCATCCGGAAGCAGACTGGTATTCAAATCCAGCGTGGCAATTGATCCCAATGCAATTTCCTGATCCGGCCCCAAATCTGCGATGATTTCTTCCGGGGTACCAACGGCAGATAGCTGGCTGCCGGTACACCCGTTTACATCCGTGACCGTCACGCTGTAATCTCCGGGTGACAGGTTGAACCAGGCCATATTTGGCCCGGCGGCCTGATCTGAAAACATGTATTCGTAAGGTGCCGATCCACCGATTACCGTATCTACCAGTATAATTCCATCGTTCTCACCAAAGCAAGTTAAATCTACGGATTCCAGTGTCAAGTCAATCTGAGGAGGCCCCGTAATCATTTCTATTCCCACCGCAGAACAACCCATTGCATCCGTAACGATCAGGGTATAAGTCCCGGCAGCAACATTGGTCAGGGTAGCTCCGCTTTGTCCGTTCGACCATTCGTAAGTAACCGGAAGACTGGGCGAGCCGATAATTTCACTCCCGATATTTCCATCTTCCGAATCGGAACAAGTTACTCCAAATCCGTTTGTTCTCTGGTCAGCAGTTAGCTCAACGGTAAAACTTTCTTCTTGTGTTAATGAAATGACCGCACTCCACTCCAGTCCATTTGCGGATACAACGGTAATCGTATAATCACCGGCTTCCAATCCTGTAATCATTTCGATATCTCCCCGATTGATTATATCAACCGATCCCAATGGCCCGGTCATATCGGACTCCCAGAATACGGTAAATGGTCCGGTACCCGTATTGACCGTTACACTAATATTCCCCTCGGAGTCTCCACAAGCAATCGGCGTGGCCACCAGGTCCGCTTCCACCGAACACAGATTTATATCTGAAAGAATAACTTCTGTGATCACCAAACTATCACAGCCCTGATATCCTGTAAGCACCAACGAGGAGATACCCGTATCTTCCGGATTACAGGACATTTCCGTGAGGTTGGTCGTTACCGTTTCAATAAAAATAGCCGTCGTAGTAATAATTATACTATCACAACCCGCCTGACTGGAAATGATATTTGTGGTCATATTTCCATCCTGCGCAGCATC
>CAKZUV010000348.1 GCA_937921555.1 uncultured Saprospiraceae bacterium | reverse complement strand
GCAGCTAATTAAAGTATCAGATCGTTCTCTTAAGACCAGAAAATATAAAACTTTTATAAAAATCTGGCAGGAACGGTGAAAAATCAGCAAACGTAGTAAAAAGTTCACCAATGGATATAGCAATTCAGTTTAAACGAAAAGAAGTAAGTCTAATTACTGCTTGTGTACGTGGAGAAAAGTGGGCCCAAAAGCAACTTTACGAAACGCATTACGGTAAGATGATGGGGGTATGTCTTCGTTATTCTAATAATAAAGAAGATGCACTTGATATTCTCCACGAAGGTTTTATTAAAGTGTTTAAACACATTAGTAAGTACCAGCCGGGGACTTCTCTAAACGCCTGGATCAAAAGAATCATGGTCAATACGTCCATTGATTTTTACCGGAAAGCGATACGTCGCCGTACGGAAGATCTCGATCAGGCTTATCAGCTGAGTACCCGAGATGCAGATGCGGTAAGTGTTTGCGGGGAGAAAGAAATATTGTCGGCGATTCAGACTTTATCTCCCGGCTACCGAACCGTTTTTAACCTCTACGTAATCGAAGGATATTCTCACCGTGAGATTGCACAACAATTAGAAATTACAGAAAGTACTTCCAGATCTAATCTGGTAAAGGCAAGAACAAAGCTAAAAGATATTCTGGCAGCGAAACACATTGGAAATGGCAGAGATTAACGAATTTGATGATTACCTTAAAGATGGACTCAGCAATCTGGGGGAAGATATTTCTCCCGGAGACTGGAGTTCGTTTGCCGAAAAGCTGCATGCTGCCGATGGACTCTCCACGGAGACAACTCCGGATTTTGATGACCTTATTCGCAACCAAATGGAAAGTCTGGAGGTAAATGCCGACGCCAATTACTGGGAAGCGATGGAGTCTAAAATCGATCAGGAAATCAATGCGCCCCAAATATCCGATGAGGCACTCGACCAACTCGCCACCGATCAGCTTTCTAACCTTTACATTCCTTACAATCCTACCCACTGGACATTATTATCCCACCGTTTAGAAGAAGAATTTAACGTCCGTAGAAAAATTGTCAGCTACAAACTCGTAGAATTCAGTCTGATGGTTTTATTACTCCTGACCATTGTACAGTTTATGCCCGATTATTCCAATATTCAGGCGAAAGACAACGCAGTAACTGAAACACAAGAAAAATTAGCAGAAGTAAGGATGGATGCAAATAAAAATGCAACTCCTCATTCAAATAAAAATATAATATCAGCGGTAATTACGGAGCAAACCATCACTGCAAATGATGAGCTGCCTGCTACGAAGACGGCTATCTCTGAGATTTCTGATAAATCCACCACTCCTCCGGTTGATTTAAATACATCCTCTGAAATAATCAATCTTGACAAATCAGAGAAGAAGCATATTATTAAAAAAGAAACAACTACGTCCCTACCGACCGAAGAGGAAGAAGCGCAAACCCTTGCTGGTCCAGTCGCATCATCTCTGACTGAGCTACCGGTTGACGTCTCACTTCTGAATTATAATACGGACTGGTCCGCTATTGGTCTGCTTAAAAAATTCCCAAAGAAAGTAATGGTACGATTGGGTGCTATGACCTCAGCCGATCTTAATTATATCAAAACGCCCAGTACCAGCAGCTATAAAAACAACGGTTATCAACAGTATCAGCTGGGATACGGAGGAGGAATTGTCCTGGATTTAAATTACGAAAAGCTGACCTTGAGCACCGGGTTAATTTATCGTAGAATAAAATATTATCCACAGGAGGAAATAAATATTGCGGGTTCTTTTGCGAATGGCTACCAGTCGCACGTATTCGATGCAGTCAATCTGAATCTGCTAACTATTCCAATGAACTTACAGTTCCGGATTAATGATCCTGATAAGAAGTGGAAACTACACGCAGTAACGGGTGCTTCTCTGAATGTACTGGCGCTTAACCACTACAATATCACCATCAATAACATCGGGAACAGCCCTAGCACTGTCGGTTTTGTTGGACCTACTCCACAAGGTTCACCACCACCTAATACCCCCGACAACGAGATTTTCCGTGAGGCAGATATTGCCGGTGAAGGTTTGTTTGAAGGTGGGTCTTTTGAGCGAAATCACTATTTTACCGCTAATCTTGGGATCGGTGTAGAACGTTTTATCTCTCCCCGCTGGTCATTATTTGTACAGCCAGTGTATCAGCACGAAATTTTCGGAAAAAATTTAGGACTCAACCGGGACCGGATTCATACCTTCTCCGTACAGATCGGCGCTAAATCTACTTTTAAATAAGGAATGGCAAAAGGACTTTTTAACCTGCCTTCCTGCGTCGGCAGGCAGGCGAAGTTCAGCATAAAATTTACCAATTGTAGCCAATTAATGGAAGTTTAAACAAGCTCTAATAAAAAAACGCTATCCCTGGCCCGGATAGCGTTTTTTTTATTGAATAGTTAATTCATTGATGATAGCGATTTGCCCGCTATTCCTTCGGTGCCTGATAATTATTTACATCCTGGTTGTTTAATGGCCAGAAATAATCAAGGTACTTTATTTCAACGGAACTGGCGACAGGGTGCGGTCCATAGTCATTGATAAATTTTCGGACACCACCATACTCGTCAAAATCTCCACCGTACCATTTAAGTATTTTTGACAATTTCACCTCTTCTGAAGTAATCATATTTTTTCCTTTATTCCGCAAAAAATATCTGGCCTGATCGTCCAGCTGATCATTCAGTTTATCAGCGGTGTACGCTTCGTTGCGTAGCCGGGGACACGAGATAGCTGCACAATTAGCCGCAAAGTGAATACGCGGATTTTTGAATTTGGGCCGGATAATGCCGTGTTCGATATTATTGAGATCGTACTCAGCCCCTTCAATTTCTATAAATTTTATATCCCAGACAGTATTTACGAAAGGAATACCACTTTTAATATCTTTGATGCTCGACACCGGATATTTGTCCACAATCAACTTAACGGTAAACGCATTATAAGCATTGAGCCAGTAAGCGAGTTGTTCGTCTTTGGTCCAGTTGTCATCATTGGGGTGTGAACTACTGAGCAGATCCAGATAGTTTTGTAGCTTTGTCTTGTCTTCGATAAAACCTTCGTAGTCAACCACACCAGCATCTGAGACGTGGGTTTTGACCAGGGTATCCCAGAGTTCGTGGGTAATCGGTTTTGAGGTAGACTGAACATCTTTTACAGAATTACAAGCGGAAAAAAAGCCGATGCAAACAAGAATCAAGAGGATATTTTTCATAAAAATCTTACTTAAGTAGCTGTATTGTGAGTGATAAATTTGTGCACGAAATAATTTTAGATAATAACCAACAGCAAGTCTATTGTCAGGTGAGTGGTCAGGGAAAAGAACTTTTAATTGCTTTTCCCGGATATGGCAGTACTGTAGACTTTTACACCCCGGCTCTGCCATTACTCGCCTACAAATATACGACCTGGATCGTTGACCTGCCATTGCATGGTAAAACAGTTTGGAAGAAATCAATGTTCACAATCAGCGATTTTACAGAAATAATTCAACTAATTTTGCAACGAACCGGACATTTGCAATTTAGTTTGCTGGGGCATAGCTTTGGCGGGAGAGCAGTACTGACACAGATTCCCATTTTTAGTAACCAACTCAAACAAATATATTTACTGGCACCAGATGGAATTAAAAATCCGGGGCTCATGACGGTCAGCTGGATTCCGGGATGGATGCGGCGGCTAACCAGCGGATGGGTAGAACAAAGTTACCGTTTGCTGCCCTTTGTAAAATGGATGCATTCCCGAAAATGGATAGCACCAGGTGTCTACCGCTTTGCTGAATTTTATTTAAAAACAAAAAAACGACGTCAACAGGTAAAAATGTACTGGTTGTCGCTGGCAGACTTTCAGGTAAATTTACCAAAAGTAAAAAAAACAATACAGTCTCAAAAAATATCCGTATTTATTTTTCTGGGAAAAGAAGACCGAATAATTCCGCCGGAAGTTGGCAAGATGCTGAAAAAAAATATCGAGCAGCGAGTAACGGTTATCAAAACGGATACGGGGCACATGATGCGTGGTGGTACGGTATTGGAACTAATTGAAATTTAATTTTAAAAAAAACTCATAAACAAAAAAAAATGCACGGAACCCACAATGCGCTCGCGGATACCCGCAACGAAAAAGTACAAATCTACATCAACGGTGAATTTTTTCCCCGCCACGAAGCAAAAATTTCGGTTTTTGACAGTGGCTATCTGGTCGGCGACGGTATCTGGGAGGCAGTAAGACTGTACGACGGCGTCCTGGTATTTTTGGATCTGCACCTCGACCGTTTATTTCAGGCGGCTGCCACCATCGGGATGGATTTAAAAATGGACCGGGCCACCCTTACCGAAAAAATTTGGGAAACGCTGCGTATTAATGAAATGAATGATCAGGTCCACGTTCGTTTTATGATTACACGGGGCATAAAAAAAACACCCTCACAAGATCCACGCCTGACCATCAGCGGTCCCAATCTAGTGATCATCGCCGAACATAAAAAAGCGGATGATACCACCAAGGAAAAAGGCATCACCTTATTTACCAGTACGGTACGCCGGGGTTCTCCGGATTATCTCGATCCGCGGCTAAATTGCCACAGCAAACTCCACGAGGTACAGGCATTGATTCAGGCGATCGAAGCGGGTGCCGACGAAGCACTGATGCTGGATACACAGGGATTTGTTTCGACCTGTAATGCGACGAATTTTTTTATTATTAAAAACGGACAACTCTGGACGTCAACCGGACAATATTGCATGAATGGCATTACCCGTGGAAATATCCTGCGCGTAGCACGTCATCACGGAATGCCGGTTTTTGAAAAGAATTTTTCTTTGTTTGACGTCTATGGTGCGGACGAAGCTTTTGTGACGGGAACGTTTGGTGGGGTCACGCCGGTTACCAAAGTAGATGGACGGGTGATTGGTGCGGGTAACTACGGCGCGCATTCCCGGCAGTTGAGCGCGTGGTATCAGAAATTGATCCGGGAGGAAGTGGCAAAGGTAAAGGCTGGTTTGTGAGTGGGGAGGGTTTTTAATATCTTTGTTTTTAAGGCTATTTGCTTTTGGCTATTTGCCCTCTTCAATCGCGTTGGAGTGAAATCAATAGCGAATACTTCTAAAATTAATCGAGTAGCGAGCACATTTTAAAAAGGAAAAAAGGAAAAAAGGAAAAAATCTGATTGAAAATAAAGTCTAAGGAATGGCAAATAAATAAGTGCAGATTCTAGGCGAACTATTTTTGCATCAATCAAAGAGGAAAAATGGGAGTTATGCTGTGTATAATGACCATTTTGACGATGCAGAGTGATGCAAAAAGAGGAAGTATAGAATCG
>CAKZUV010000347.1 GCA_937921555.1 uncultured Saprospiraceae bacterium | reverse complement strand
GGAGGAATCCTACCAAAAAAAAGTAACGCCCGCATTTCAAATCATCCTTGATTCGTCCGATGTACACGGCGCTATTTTAATCCTGGATCCGGTTGTCAGACAATACTATTCCAATGATTTTGACTGGTGTGAGAAGGGACAATTACCGGCTTCTACTTTTAAGATTCCTAATACTATCATCGCTTTTGAAACGGGCGTCGTCGCGCACGATAGTGTCTTGTTCGCGTGGGACGGAAGGCCGCGGGCGCTTAAAATCTGGGAGCAGGATTTGTTGTTTAGAGATGCTTTCAAATTTTCCTGTGTACCTTGTTATCAAGAGGTTGCCAGAAAAACAGGTGTTGCGCGGATGAACGAATATATCGATAAACTGAATTATGGAAATATACGGGTAGATTCCACGAATCTGGATTTGTTCTGGTTGACGGGAACTGCCACGATTACTCCTTTTCAGCAGATTGATTTTTTGAAAAGATTCTACCAATCCGAATTACCGATTACGGACAGAACAAAAAAAATGGTTCGGGATATGATGGTGCTGGACGAAAAAACAAGTTATACCCTTTTTGGAAAAACGGGATGGTCGGTAGATCAGGGAAAAAATAACGGCTGGTTTGTGGGATTCGTGGAGACCAACGGAAAGGTCTGGTATTTTGCGACCAACGTGGAACCGAATGCTTCTTTTGAAATGGAATTGTTTGCGGGAATCAGAAAAGAGGTGGTCTACCGGGCTTTGCAGGCGATGAAAATTATTTAATGAAAATGTACTTACGCTGAAAAATTAACTTCGCAAAAAGCATATAACCCTGTATCATGCCCGTCTTTTTCCCTTGTATCGTCGCGGGGAAGAGATGGGCATATATACGTAAGCCCTCCAGAAATTCCTGTTTTTCTATTCGGTCTCTCCGCAAAACTGTTAAAATCCCCCAAATCTTAGTTAAAAATTTGTTATTATAAAAAAATAACATACTTGGCACGATCCTTTCACGTTTTACCGGATATGCGATTCCCCCCAAGGGGTATTTTTTCAAAATAAAGACTGTTTTGTCAAGTCTGTCGTGTTGCCCGGCCCATTTTGTATTTTGATGGAAGGCAAAATCCGCTGACAAACTTGACGGGACAATCCTGCAAAAAACCACTATTGCTATGTCAAAAACTACTCAACCACTGCTCTTCCTTTTTCTAACCGTAATTTTAATGTCTTCCTGTAAAAAGGATGAAATCCGAACCAATCCGAATGAGGGTACCTTTATTCGTCTGGAAACCATCGGAATGGACGTAACCCCCAAAGACCGGGAAGTGGAAATCCTGTTTCGTGCTACGGATTATGATAACCAGGGTGTTTCGGGCATCACGGTGGATGATCTGGATGTTTACGAAAACGGCGGCAGTATCGACCAGGAAGGAGATCTGACCATCACGCGCGATTCCATTCCTTTTGATTTAAAAACGGTTCTACTGTTAGATCTGACCCGGAGCGTGGAAGGACTGGTCCCGCAAATCAAGGCCGCTTGTATTGCGATGATTAACCAGAAATTACCGGAGCAAAAAATGGCTATTTATACCTTCGATGCCAATACCGAATTATTGCAGGATTTTACCGCTGAGAAAGCGTCTTTAATCGCGGCTATCAATGATATTCCGGAAACGGATCTTGTAAATTCTACCAACCTCTACGGTGCCATTGAACAAATGGAAGGTCTGTGGAATGATGTTTACAGTATTGCGGGGATCGAAGATGGCAGCCTGATTATTTTTACCGATGGCCGGCATAATGCGACTCCTAATATTACGCTGGCAGATGCACTACGTGCCATTGATGGTAAAAAAAGATTTGTCGCCGCGCTTGACAGTCCCGATCTTGACGAAACCGCTTTAAAAACACTGGCAACTTCCACCGACCGGTATTTCAAGGCAGAAGATGTCAACGGACTAAAAAATATGTTTTTAAATATTCAGGAAGAAATTCAAAAATCTTCCAGCAGTATTTACTACATGTACTACCAAAGTCCGATTACTGATCCGGCACCTTTTGAAAATACCTTACGGGTCGAAATGAAAAATAATACAAATACTTTGCGGGACGGTTTTTTGGAAGAAACATTTAACAGTGAAGGGTTTGGAAATTAAGTTTTTATTGTTTTATAAAAAAAGAATCCCCTGCGTTGTTTAACGCAGGGGATTTTTTTCTAAGTGTGCTTGCATTCAAAATTAGTACACCACTATTTTTTTACTGATTGTAATACCCTTAGGAGATTTTGTTGTTAAAAGATACAGGCCTTTCTGATCTATAGTGATGGTTGTATTTCTGTCATTGATGGAGTTGACATCTATTAATTTTCCTTCAGCGCTGTAAAGTGACCAGGTTCCACCATTGTACTCAGATTCCGTAACTAAGGTAATTGTGCCACGAGATGGATTTGGAAATACGGAAATAAGACCTTCGTCTTCCAGATTTTCAGTATTTACTACACCATCGTAGATAGCTCCAAGCAGATTGTCTCCGGGATTTTCGTCATTAACTTCAACTACCTCTGCAATAAAAGAACTATTGAGCAAATTATCCAGGTCTGCATTAAAGAAGACCAATGAGCTTGTTCCTGAAGTAATCGCATTATTTATTGCTTGAGTTTCTACAATGTTTCCATCCACATAGAGTATAACTTCATAATTACTAAGGTCTACCGTGCCATCATTTTCTATACTTACACGCACTTCGTTACTTGATGTAAAAGTAAGCTCAGTGACAGCGAGGTTCGTATAGTTTCGGTATGAGGTGCCACTATTTTCAACAAAAAAGCTATGGATTCGAAAATGCGGCTCTGTATGATTGCCACCATTATAACCGGTGTTGAGGAAGTTGGTATAATTCTCTAATTGATAGTCAAATGAAAAATTTTCCCCTGGTGAGACCGCCTGAGTGGTATTAAATATTGCAGGAATCACTTCCTGACCCGGGCACCATCCTGCTCGCGAAAACAACCATGTACCAGCCTGATTAGCGCATGAGTTAACCGCGCAATCTGCCTTCCACAGATCGTGGGTAGCAATAACTGCGTTATTGATTATAACTTGGTGAGTACGTCGAGAAAATTCAGCGGCATTATCTGTATTTCCCTGACCATGGCCTGTTATCTGCATTCTTACATGAGAGGTCTCGGTATTTTGGGAGACACTGAGATCTACGTCCGCCAGGTCATAGCTAATATTCGGGTCGCCGTAGACTTGATAATCTGTAGCGTGGATTTTTGATAGCTTGGAATATACTTTATCTTCATCATCTATTATAAATTCTAAATCCATATCAAGATTCCAGCCTGATGGCCCCCATACCTGAATAAAAGATTCAAAAGTAACCATTCCGGTAAGTACAGATTTGAAATCAGTGACATCTATATACCAGGGACCACAACCTATACCAAATGGTGTGATGTATCTCCCTAATTCAAAGATGCCCTGAGAGGTGTTGATTTTTATATTAGCAGGTTGATCCCAGGGATCACATCCTGTAGCTGGACAATTAAGGTCAATGCGTAGTCGTATCTCGTCATAGATCGAGAGATCACCTGGTAAAGTGATGGTATTGAGCTGACGTTGTCCGGCACTAGCAAAGTTGTGCTGTTCATCATCAAAGATATTTACCACAAGTCCATCACGGCTATTGATCTGTTTGGTAGTTACATTATTAAAAACATTATTATCCTCGGGATGACTGATAGTAATTGATAGTTGTGGATTTTCTACGTTAGTCAGATCAACAGGGGTCTTAAAAATGTAGGTATCACTGACACCTGATGCTAATGAGAAGTCTACGGTCTCTGTAGCAACCACAACTCCATCAAGTATCAGTGTAACATCCATATCCTCAAGCACCTGAGCACCGACATTCTGGATATCTACACTTGGTTTTATGGGCCTGGACTTCATCGCCAGTCGGTCTATATTGCTGATATTGCTCACTGCTACATCAAAATCTACAATTTGGAATCCTTCAACCCAGTTGGACTGATCCATGTTGACAGTTGTGGCAACAAAGCTGGGGTTGGCTATATTATTGACTGTTGTACCCATACCTTCATTCATGGGAAGATAAGCCGCTAGTCCAGGTTCATCACCATTAAACACTGTACTTACATTAGAAGCAATATCATTAGCGCTTCTTGCTATACTCCATATTCTTACTTCATCGATAACACCATCAAAAAGTCTTCCGGGAAATCCAGTTGATTCGCCAATGGTCAGCGTTTCATTATTGGCAGCTGGAGCACCTTGAAAACTCGCCGTAGCAACGGACACCCCATCTACATATAAGGTGATAATGCCCTGGTCGATCACTGCAGCTACATGATGCCATTTATTATTTTGCATGACCGGGCCGGAGAGTGCCTCATTCCAGGCATTATTAGCGGCGACAGCAATAGATAGTCTTCCATCGTTGCCACATCTAAAAGCAAAACCACCGTTGGCTCCTCCTGAATCGGCTGTGATAATACTTCCTTGCCAGCTTTGGGATTTCCAGGTACGTGCCATAATCCAAGCTTCCAGGGTAAAACTATTAGATAGGGTCGTCTCCGTGGTGTTTGCAATTGTTAATGCTTCGTCCACTCCATTAAATTCTAAAGCAAAATTCTGTGCAAAGGAATAAATAGATAAAATTAGGAAACTGAAAATTAATGTAAGGCGCTTTGTCATTTTAATGAGGGTATAAGTGCTTGTCCAAATTTGCTAATTGTAGCTAATCCCAATTACGGAAATTCAGACAAGCTCTAAGGTTATTTGAATATGGAAAAATCTATGTTAGAGCTTTTTCTTTTTGTAAAAAAAATTTAAACCAGCTCTAACATAAATATCGAAATTCCTTTTATACTTTTTAAATTTTTCGCCGAAAAAAGGTAAAACTGTCAATTATCGACAATT
>CAKZUV010000346.1 GCA_937921555.1 uncultured Saprospiraceae bacterium | reverse complement strand
ACGATTCTATACTTCCTCTTTTTGCATCACTCTGCATCAACAAAATGGTCATTATACACAGCATAACTCCCATTTTGCTTCTTTGATTGATGCAAAAATAGTTCGCCTAGAATCTGCACTTATTTATTTGCCATTCCTTAGCAGCTTGCAGTTGTAGTTGCAGTTGTTGCAGTTGAAATTGAAGGTGCAGTTATACCCCACTACAATTCGTACCATTCTTCTACCGCCAGATTTTCCCGGCGACCCGATTCCGTTGGTCCGTAATACTTTGCCAGGTAGTCCAGTATTTGCGGTTCGTGATCGTCAAATTTCCACAGTCCCTGTGTGGCTTGCATCCAGTCGATCATGGAGGCCCATCCGTCGCGGGTAGCCCGGTTTTGGGTAATCAACTTGGCTGAATGACAGGAGGTACAATGCGCGATAATCAGCGGAAAAGTTTCATCCATTACCAGTCCGGTAGCTTCGTTTACTTCGGGCACTGCAAGCGTATCGGGGGTATTTTCTTCTTCGGTTAAGGGCACACTGGATGGTTCTGTTTCACAGGCCAGCAAGGTGATGATAATAATTCCACTCAGTATTATAAGTACTTTAATTTTCATATTTTAGTCAAACTCTTAATTTTTTAAACCACTACTTCACCCGCACCGCAATCCGGTGGCAGGCATTGTTCAGATAACCTTTTGGATTCCAGCCCGGTAAAATCATAGGTTGTGCTTTTCCTTTTTCATCGGTGGCCCTGGCCCAGACTTCGTAATAACCTGGTTCCGGAAAGCGAATGGTAGCAGAAAAATCCTGCCAGGCCAGCCGGTTGGCTGGTGGAGAAAGCTGAGCTGTTTGCCAGGTCTGTCCAAAGTCAATAGAATAATCTACCCGCTTCACTTTTAAATCGCCCGCCCAGGCGTGTCCGTTTATATTGAGTTGCCGGGCATTCAGAATGGCCCCCGTTTTAGGATAAGTGATCAGCGATTTAACGGGCATGGATTCGATGATACACATTTCTTCGTCCGCTACTTTGGTTCCCGGAGCAACCGCTTCGCAGGGAACACGGTAGGCCTGTCCGCCCATTTTAGGTCCATCGTGAATCCGGTTACGAATACTGATTCTTTCCAGCCACTTGCCGGAACAGGAGGCGGGCCAGCCACCAACCACCAGGCGGAGCGGATAACCATTATGCAGCGGAATGTCCTCCCCGTTCATGGACCAGGCAATCAGGGTTTCGGGTTCCAGTGCCTTGGCAATCGGGCAGCCACGGGAGATCGGTTGCTTATTTTTATCACCACTGAGATGGGTATCTTTTCCGTAGTAACCGATATACACCGCATCGTCTTTTATGCCTACCGCCTGTAACACATCCGCCAGCCGTATGCCCGTCCACGCAGCACATCCGACGGCTCCGGTAGTCCATTGATTTCCCTTTGCGGGTGGATTAAACTCAGCACGACCATTGCCGCCACATTCCAGTACCAGTTGATAGGTATATTCCTTAAATTCAGTTTTTAAGGCAGCCAGTGAAAAGCTGCGGGTGGATTTTGCGGATTCACCGTCAATGGTCAGTGTCCACGTTTCAGGATTTACATTTTCGGGAGGTAAACCGTTGTTGCGAATAAAAAATTTATCGGCGGGCGTGATGCTATCATTCAGCAGATGCGGCGGTGTTTCTGCGTTGACGGGCCGGTCATTTAACAATACTAAATCCGGATGTTTCCCCTCAATGGGAAAGTCCTTTTCTAAAATAACCGGTATCAGATTTTCTGGTAAATACCGGCCAAAAACAATGGGCATCCCAATCGCAGTCCCAAAGGTAGTCAGCGCAGCCCGTTGCATAAATCCCCGGCGGTTAAGCTGTTTCTTTTTCATCGAATAAATGTAGGAAAAAAATGGGAAAATTAACTGGTAGTCGTTTATCAGAAAAGGAGTTTTGGCGATTTTCAACTTTTCTCCCTTTGGGGATGAGGTAAAAAAGTTGAAAAACATCAAAATTTACCCCGCCTTTAGGGGGAGTTTTATCAGCAATAAAAAAAGCCAGCAGATAATTATCTGCTGACTCTTCTAATTTTTTAATCAATAAAATTAATCACAAAATATGACCTGAAAAGACTCAGAGCCGATTTGAATTTTTAGTTACCTAAAACCAATAATTGCAGTGTCTTTTTTGAGGACTGTACAGTTATGGGTATCATAAATTCAAACCGACGCTTACGCCAGCTTAACCATATCTCTGATCAGAATACTCTTGCGGGTAAAGTGAATGAGATTTGATTTTTTAAGGTCATTCAAAACCGAAGTAACTGTTTGTCGGGAGGTGCCCGTGATATTCGCAATATCCTGTTGTGTGAGTGAGTGCTTTACCAGCGTCTCATCAATACCGATACGGCGACCACGCTTTTCGGCGGAATCTTTGATAAAATCGATAATCCGGGTGCGGGCATCTTTAAAAATGAGGGATTCCAGCCGGCTTTCCACACGATGCAGACGTTCTCCCATCATAAATAATATCTTATTGGATAAGCGGTGATTAGTCCGCATAATTTTACGTAAATCTTCCAGTTTCAGAGAGAAATAATGGACTTCCTGATTCATTGCCTTGGCGTAGTCGGTTCTGTTTTCCTGACCGACAATACACAGCTCGCCGAACATAGACAAAGGATGCAAGACAGATTTGATTACCTCTTTTTCATCGTTACTGTGAGTAACGATTTTGATCGTTCCTTTTAACAGGAAGTAGATAAAATCCGAAGAATCATTGCGGGAATAAATGTAAGCGTACTTTGGTCGCTTTTTTAATTCCACCATTTCGCCCAGTTGCATTAATTCATCGTTGGTAAGCACATCAAAGATTGGGAACTGCTCCAGGAAGGTGATCTTAGAAGAAATATTCATACTCAGTAATTTTGGTGTATTGTAAATTCCTGTACCGATTATTACCGTCAGGATTATATTGTTGGATCAATTGGTTGAAGAAGAAGTAGAAAGTAGACTTAAAATCGCGTTTGTATAATAGTAGACACTTCTTTTTCTCTTTACCCCTACGCAAATATTGAAAAAATAAAATTTTTATTTCCGTTCCTTGCCAAAACACCAAATAAAAGGACTAATTCACAGCTAAACACCCAATTTATACTATCGATAAAGCCGGTTACAAGAGCCGAACCAAATTTTATCCTGAATAAAAAATTTAAAAAAATGCAGCCTGCGTGCAGCGAATTCATACATTTGAGACTTATAAGCGTGTAAGTTTGATCAAAATTCATTAAAACTATCTTGCAATTGCCTTTTATTCGTTAAACAGCTTCTAATTATATTTCAAAAAATAATATTAAAACTTAATATGAAAAAGATATATTTATTACCACTAATGTTACTCCTCCTGTTTTCTGCCTGTCGGAAAGATGTGGACGATATAGGGACTACGGTCACAAATCCTGGTCCTGAAATAATCATTGAGAACTACAATCCCGAAGTAAAGCCAGTGACCAGTTCGGTCGAAGGGCAGGTATTTGACGGCAACCGGCAGGCGATTGCCAACGCCACCGTTCGCCTGGGCAACGCTACTACACGGACGGACGATTACGGATTTTTCTCTTTTGAGAATATTTCTATGAATGAAAAAGGAACCTTTATCACCGTTCAGCAAGCAGGTTTTCTGGACGGTAGCCGCCGGTTTTTCCCCAGGGAAAACGTGGAATCAAAGGTCATCATTGAGATGATCGCCGAAGCATTCCGCCCTTCGTTTGAAGCCACAGCGGGCGGAACCGTCAATATCTCCGGAACGACCGATGTAGCTTTCCCTGCCAATAGTATCGTGAATGCCAACGGCGAAGTATTCGACGGCGAAGTACACGTCTCTTCTGCATTCCTTGACCCAACTGCCAGTAGTACGGCGAATCGAATGCCGGGTAATCTACAAGGTGTTCGGACGGATTTGGAAGAAGTGTCTTTGCAGAGTTTCGGGATGATTAATGTCAGTCTTCAGGACCCCGAGGGTGCTCCGCTTAACATCAGAGAAGGGTTTTCCGCTACCATCAGCGTCGCACTGCCCGCAGAAATTGTGGCCAATGCTCCCGCCGAAATTCCACTCTGGTCCTTTAATGAGACCTTCGGAATCTGGGTGGAAGAAGGATCGGCTAATTTGGTAGCCGGACACTACGTGGGAGAAGTAAGCCACTTCAGCTGGTGGAATTGTGATGCGCCTTTTCCACTCATTGAGCTGGATGTAACTTTAACGGACGACGACGGAAATCCCGTAGCCGATCACATTGTAGCCATTGGCTTTGGAAGCGATAGCTTAGCAACCCATTATTCTTACACAAATAGTGAGGGTTTTACAAGTGGAAAAGTACCCGCCGACGAAGAACTGATTTTACAAATACGTGGAATTTGTAACAACG
Source organism: uncultured Saprospiraceae bacterium (assembly GCA_937921555.1). Lineage (GTDB taxonomy): Bacteria > Bacteroidota > Bacteroidia > Chitinophagales > Saprospiraceae > JALZUU01. Next base: position 1,092 of record CAKZUV010000346.1, on the reverse strand, counting down.
AAGTGCTTTATACAACATTTATCGGACCTTTTTCAGAAAATACCTCACTGAATATACAGGTGACGACCTCTGTAGTTAACAACACAGAAGTTACCGGAAGTCTGATAGACTGTAACGGAGCAGCAGTTACCAACGGTGGAGTGATTGTAACCATAGATGATATCGACTATACTACACGGGTAGACGATGACGGTCTCTTCAACTTCTTTTTCTCCACCTGTGACGGAACGACCGATCTGACCATAAAAGGATTGGACTTTGAGGCAGGTTTTGAAAGTGATCCGCTGACCGGTATGAGCGGAACCGTCATAAATACAGGTGCCATTACGGTCTGTGACAATCCAATCACGGAGAGCATTATGACGATCAACGTAGGAGGTGAAGTTTATGAGTATTTTGGAAATGGTCTGACGGGCGGAGTGACCCCCAACGGTGTTATCAATGTTCAATTTATTCCGGAAGATTCTCTGGGACAGGAGACCTTTATCTCCTTACAGATCAATGGCACAACCGCCGGAAATTATGACGATAATAATAACTGTACGCTATATGATTTTTCAACGGACCTTATTTATAATTTAGGTGAAGTTGATTCTAACTCACAAGTAATAAATTTTGCTAATTTCACAATTACTGAATTAAGTCCAAACCTCAAAGGTAACTTCAGTGATAACCTGATTAACTTTAACGGACCTAATAACGACCCGGTTCCAGTCTCCGGTAGTTTTACGATTATTCAGTAAGTAATAGCAAATGAAGCTCCCCGAGGCAAGCGGTCGGGGTATCACCCAAAGCTAAACACAGTTAATCAGTTAATCAGTAAATGAGTTAATCAGTGTCCCGCTAAAGTGTTCATCCGAAGCAGCGCCTCGGAGAATTCTTTTTGATTAAAAATACACTGTGTAATAAATCTTTCCACCTTTCTGGTGGAAAGATTTAATTCATAACGAAGCTAAGAGCTTGTCTAAACTTCCATTAATTGGCTGCAATTGGCAAATTTTATTCTGAATTTCGTTAAAAAGCCTCGCCGATGCTACGGCATCGCCTGTGTTTTTTGTCTCATTCAAAACAAAATTTTCTCAATTTCGCACA
>CAKZUV010000345.1 GCA_937921555.1 uncultured Saprospiraceae bacterium | reverse complement strand
TCGCACCGGTTATCTCGTTAAGTTTGACGAGGAAGGTACGATACTTTGGGAAAAACAATATTATGGTGCCTTCGGTGGCCAGCATAAAAATGAGTTTTACGATATTGTAGAAATGGCGGACAGCAGCCTGGTCTTATGCGGTGAATCGACCAAGTTTTCTGAAGATTTCCCTCAGCGTGGCTGGCTGGTCAGCCTAGATAAGAATGGTAATCTGGATTCTTTGATCGTTGATGTCAAGATGGTCGAGACGCGGTCGGAAGTTTCCCTGAGCGTTTATCCTAATCCGGCGGATACGTATATTTCGCTGGAGCTGACCAACGAAAATATCGAACGGGTTGAGTTGTATTCTTTGGCGGGGCAGTTGCTGCGACGGGAAGAAGCGTACGGTGCCAGAGCAGAGATTTCAGTAGCAGACTTACCAGCAGGTGTGTATTCGGTGTTGGTGAACGGGCGATATGGGAAGCGGGTGGTGGTTTTTTAAGGGCTTCGCCCGTTGAGTCGCTTCGCTTGTTGAGATGTTGAAACGCTTCGCTTGTTGAGTTAGTTATCGTGTGGACTGTTCCTTTTTATTGGGACTTTCTCTGAGGTGTGTCTGCGCAGGTGGCTTCCTTTAGGACCGAGGTGCGGGCGGCAAAAGATACGCCATTGAGGCAGTTTAATGTTGAAATGTTGAAACGCTTTGCTTGTTGAGTTAATCAATTGGCTATGGTATTTAGATCGTTCCTCCGTTTTCTGGACCTATCAAAACTTGAAGACCAGATTTATGAAACGTAATAGATTTAAAGCGGTCGGGACGCTGCGCGTTGAGTAGTTGAGCGTATTCCATCAATCCCACCCATCATCCCCCATCGTCCGGCTTCGGACAGATTTCTATGAACCTAAAAAGGTTTGCCATTGTTCTAAGAGGGAAACCTAATTTATTTATTAACCAAAAATTTTCTGATATGAAACTGACCATCTCATTTATAGCGTTATTTATTTTTGGTTTAGTGGCATGCAATAATCCGCAGGGTTCTGCTATATCCAAAGATTACGAATCGGCCAAAGAGGGAATGGCTACTACCGTTTCCCAAACTGATCCCATCGAAAAGATCACTAAAACCGAAGCCGAATGGAAAGCAGAATTAACGCCGGAGGAATATTATATCCTACGCGAAGCCGGTACTGAACGGGCTTTTACCGGAGACTTGCTTAAAAACAAAAAAGAAGGAATTTACACCTGCGCGGGCTGTCAGTTACCCTTGTTTGATTCGGATACTAAATTTGATTCCGGAACAGGGTGGCCGAGCTATTACAAACCCGTCAACGATGTTAACGTCGCAGAAAAGACTGATAACAAATATGGCTGGAATAGGGTAGAAGTGCTCTGTGCCCGCTGCGATGGTCACCTGGGGCATGTCTTTGAAGACGGTCCAAAACCCACGGGATTGAGATACTGTATTAATTCTGTTTCTCTGGATTTTGTGGAGCGATAGATTTATGTGTTGAATCGTTGATTTGTTGAACCTGCCTGCCGACGCTGGAAGGCAGGTCGTTGAATCGTTGATTTGTTTAATCTGCTCCGGGATATAAGTCAGTTGGTCTGGAGTGTATAAAATTTCCTCAATTCAATCGTAAATAGTTTAAAGTCTAATATAGAGCCCGTTTTCAACTAAGTTGAAAACGGGCTTTTGTTATTTGAAAAATTGTTCAATAATTTAGCTGCGGTTGTATGTTGTAGGATATACTGATTAACCAATCCACCAATCCACCAATCCACCAATCCACCAATCCACCAATCAATTACTTCTCCACCGGCTTTCTCTTCTTCCGCTTACTCTTAAATAACTCAACAATCTGCTTGTCCTTCAGGAAGCCAAGATCTTTAAAGGTTCTGGCGACAAATTTCTTAATATCCTGATAGTCCCGTCCGCGCTTGTCAACGTATACCTTCAGTAATTTTTTGACATAAGCCATCGACAGGTCTTTAATATCCTGATTGAATTGCTGGTTGCCGAAAATATCCATATACGTGGGGAAAATCTTGGACAGTTCCATCCATTCAGTATATTGACTGGTTTCCAGATTGGACATCATTTTATGAATATAAGCAAAAATCGTTTTACGGGTTACAGCGTTAAAAGTAGAGACCCCTTCGTGTTGCGCGTAGGCTACTTTGACCGCTTCCACCGCATCCGGATGCGTATAGCCTCTGGTGTGAATGGTATTGGTCAGTTTGTATAACTCAGTCAGCTGATCTTTGATATCTTTATCCAGCGATTCGTAAATCCGCAAATCCGCCGCGGCGTTCAGCGGCAGTCGGCTTTCGTACAAAAAGAGCAAGTGCATCATCCACTTTTCGTCAAATTCGGTGATATTTTTCCGGGCATTATTCAAGGCGTTGGCAAAATGTTGCTGGTTGCCTTCTTCGATATTCATGAAAGAACCATAAATAGCCAGCATTTCGATGTACTCGTCCGTATCCTTAAAATCCGGGTTATTCAAAAACTTGACAATTTCGGGAGCCACCGAAGCATTGGTTACCCCACTCATAATCCGGTGAATCAAAAATAATTTCAGACTGGAAAACTCTACTTTTAATTCTGATAAAGTAGTCGGGAATTTTGCCGAATGATAATTTTCGTTTTTAAACTGTTTGAGATACCGGGTGTAAAGAATCTGTCGCTCTTTTGCGATCTGAAACCGCGAATCTTTTAATCCCTGTAGGAAATAACGGATTCTTTTATTTTCAATTTCATTAATCAGACTGGTAATCCAAATATCACTACTCAGCGCAAACCCCGTCTGAATGGTCTGTCCCATTCTCTTTTTGATGGTATCAAAGTTAGAAGACCGGCAAACACTTAACAATATTTTCTTGAAGTGCGGTTGTGGTCGTACGTAGCGGAAATGTTCATCCACTTCTCCTCTCAGCACGGAATATCCCAGGATTCTGGGTAAAAATAAACCCTCAAATTTTTCGTCTAAAAGTTCCTCTTCGAAGGCGACCAACTGCAACGGATGGTGTTCTGCCACGACCTGGTGTAAAGCCCCGATGGACGGTTCAAATTCGGTCCGTAATTTCTGATAATCTTCCTCTTCCTCTTCTTCGAGGTAGGTTTTCAAATGCTCAGAAGCCTGAATCTGGACAGCTACTTCGTCTAATTGTTTTTTGTAATGCGGATCTAATGGTGACATAATTTAGATTTTATTTTAAAAGTTGGCCACTAAGTACGTGGACAAATTAAACTATAAGTAATGACTGAATCTTTTTAATCTATTCTTCCCTGCCTACCGGCAGGCAGGATTACAAAAATCCTCATTATGCTATGGCAGCCAACCCGTCCGCAAGCGGTTCATTCACTTGCGTTCATTCATGGTTTTTGCGTATCGACTAGCTTAAAAATCTTCTTGGTCATAACTTACATATAATTTTGTCCAAGTACTAATCAAATTTAAACCTGATAGAACAGTTAAGTTCTATCAGGTTTAAACGTTGAAGCTGGACTAACTTCGGGTAAATTTGATATGTTTCTTGGCAGCGAAGATACCGATAATCGACAGAATAAAAAAGCTGATTTCCAAAAAATATGGAAATCAGCTAATTTATTATTTCAAGTCAGTATTAAACGGAGGTGATTAAGCTTTCACTTCTTTTCCACCATCCAGTTCATCCTGCCATTTTTTCAGTTCGTCCCATTTGCCATCCGCGGCCATTTGACCTTGTTTTGGCCAGGTACCTGGGTCGTGTGCGGCGAAGTTACCTTCAGCGGCATCCAGAATTTCACGAATTTTTTCGGGCGTTGCAGCACCTAAATCAGCGTAAGTAGCAATACCGCCAGCGGTCAGTACTTCAGCAATTTTAGGACCGATTCCTTCGATTTTCTTCAAATCGTCCGGCTTGGCGGGAGCAGCTTCTGCGACGGGAGCCGCCACTTCTTCCACTACCTCTACTTCCTCAACAACCTCTTCGATTACTTCTTCTTCTACCGGAGCTTCCGCTACTGGCTCAGCCGCTGGAGTTTCCTCCGCTACTGGCTCGGGAGCCGGAGCTTCTGCTACTGGTTCTGGAGCGGCGGGTGCTTCTGCTTCAATATTAACGGTTTCGGTTGCTTTCACTTCTGCCGGAGCCTCTGCTGCGGGTTCTTCCGCGGGCGCATCACCGGAGACAGATTCTACCGTGGTTTGTTCTACGGAGTCAGCGAAAGACTGAGGTCCTTCGTTGTCACCACCGGAACCAGATGCTGCTGCTGCTGCGGCGGCTGGATCAACTTTAGGTTTCTGAGCGGGCTTGATTTTACCGAAGATCGCTTTGTCCTGTGCTTCGATTTCCAGTTTGGTTTCTTCGAAGCGCTTAGCGATAGCAGCTTCTTTTGCTTCGATCCACTGCTGGTACATATCGTTTGCCTTTTCTTCCGTCAGGGCACCTTTCGCAACTCCTCGCATGAGGTGCTTACGGTAAAGTACGCCTTTAAAACGTAGAATAGCACGGGCGGTATCGGTGGGTTGAGCACCTTTCATCAGCCATTCGTAAGCCAGATCCCGGTCGAGATCAATGGTTGCTGGTTTAGTCATTGGATTATAAGATCCAATTTTTTCGATGAAGCGACCATCTCTGGGTGCACGAGCATCTGCTACCACAATATGGTAGAATGGTTTTTTACGACGACCACGTCTTTGTAATCTAATCTTAACAGACATAAAGTCAAAATTTATTTGGTTTAACCATTCCGGGCGACCTTGCAGAGCAAGCACCGGATTTTAACGCGACAAAGGTATGCTTTTTTTAGGAAAGAGGG
>CAKZUV010000344.1 GCA_937921555.1 uncultured Saprospiraceae bacterium | reverse complement strand
ATGATTCAGCCGGTTAGTATTGTCCGTCACGCCGTGCGTGGTAATTAAAGTAGTAAAAATGTGTTTGTTGGATTTAGAATGTTGTAGAAAAACACGTTTTTTGTTTTCGATGTTTTGCACGTCTTTTTTGGTGACCGAATAATCTTTATTACTAAACTTAATTTCACAAAGATTAATGGACTGATCACCGCGGTCTATCAACAAATCAATTTGAGTACCCGGAATATCTTTTTCGGGCGACGCAAAAAAAGAAGAGATAGAAGTATAGATTCCGGAGATGCCCAGTGCTTTCCGGATCTGGTCGATGTGCAGGAAGCAGATATTTTCAAAAGCATAACCGCTCCAGGATTTATAATTTTGTAAGTCACTCAATTTGGTAAAATCGACTTTGGTATTGTTATCCAGCGGTTCAATAAAATTGAGATAAAAAAGCGTGTAAGGATCGATCAGGCGATAAAGACTCATTTGTTTTTTCTTGCCATAACTGGCGTAAATTTCAATGAATCCTGACTGGTTCAATTCATCCAGCGTGGTACTCAGAGAACCCCCGTTTTTTAGCTTGGTAAACTTGATGATTTCAGTTCGGGTCATGCCCATTTTCTTACTGGCCAGTGCGCGGATAATTTTAATGTGGTGGTCCGCATTATCAAACAAAGAAGTAAACAACCGGGAAAATTCTTTCCGTAGATATCCATCCCGCTCAAAGCAAATTGCCTGAATATTTTGTATAGCAGAAAGACCCGGTTTCACCTGGTTGAGATACATCGGAATACCACCCATCGCCATATAGACTTGCGTAATGTGGTACTGATTCAGGTGAATATTTTTAGCCTCAAAAAAGGCTTTCGTTTCTCCCAGCGTAAACGGAGCCAGTGTCATAATCTGCGTGACCCGATTGTGCAATCCACCTTTGTCGTTAATTATTTTTTCAATCATCCAGGAAGCCGCAGAACCACAAATAACCACTACAATATTTTGATTGGTCGCCCAGGTATTCCAAAACCAGCCAAGCCCCGTCAGGAAGCCGGAGCGTTTCGTCGCCAGCCAGGGAAGCTCATCCAGGAAGACCACCATTTTTTCTCCCCGGTCATTTTTTTCCAAAGATTTGGACAATAGAAAAAAAGCCTCCAGCCAAGAAGTTGGATTTTTATCCAACTCCTCGTCGGGGAAAGCATTGCGAAAAGCAAAAATAAAATTCTGAATCTGAACCGATTTACTGGCCTGCTGCAAACCCGTCAATTCAAAATCAATCGAATTTTGGTAAGTCTGTTTGATTAAAAAAGTCTTACCTACCCGTCTTCTGCCGATGACTGCGACCAACTCCGGCTGATCCGATTTTAAGCAGGACTTGAGCACCTTGATTTCTTTTGCCCTGCCGATGAATGCACTTTTCATAAGTATGTATTTTTCACAAGATAATAATAAAAGCTGAATATAGGTGTTATAATCAGCTTTTACTAGGTGAAAACAGGTAGTTAAAGCGGAATAGAGTGAATGAAGGTAAAGATTATTGTTTGATGTACGGGACCTGACGAGTTTTTGGACGCTTCTATTAGTAGAAAGCTTTGCGCAAAATTATCCTAAAACAAATTTGCATATACTTCAAATATGAAAATTCTATTTCTTGTATAGCCAGTTATTTCTTTAAGAATTCCAGCATCAATAAAATCTTTTACTAGTTTGTTTGCAGAGTTAAAACTTAAGCCCGTTACTTCTCTAACTTGAGTGACATTTACTACAGGTTTCTTTAATAAGTGCCTTAGTAGGATCATTCCATTCTGACTTTTTTTACCAAATTCATTATTTATTTTAATCTCCAAATGTTTCTGTAAATCTAATATGTTCGATAAAGTATTTGATGCCTGTTCCGCCGTGGTAGCAATTCCAACTAGAAAGTATTTGATCCATTGTAACATATCATTTTTAGACCTGACAAAGGTTAAATTATCGTAATACAAACCTTTGTCTTTTTCAAAAAACGCAGATAGATATAAAAGTGGTTTCGTTAATATTTTTTTATCTACTAAAAATAAAGTTATTAGTAATCTTCCTATTCGACCATTCCCATCTAAAAAAGGGTGAATCGTCTCAAATTGATAATGACAGATTGCAATTTTTATTAAGTTAGGGACATCTATTTCTTCATTATGTATGAAATTTTCTAAGTCACTGATAAATTCTGAAACAAGGTCTTTATGAGGAGGTATAAATACTGCATCCTTAAGAGTATTTCCTCCAATCCAATTTTGACTGTTACGAAATTCCCCAGGAAGCTTATTTTCTCCTCTTACACTATCTAATAGAATCCTATGTGTATTTTTTAATAGCCGTGATGATATTGGCAATGCTTCTAATTCTTCAATCGCATAATTTAGAGCCTTAACATAATTATTTACTTCCTTCCAATCATTTTTTCTTTCAGGAGATATTTCTTCTTCGTCCATTAATGCCTCGTCCATTTGAGTTTGAGTCCCTTCTATTCTACTTGACACAACGGCTTCTTTTGTCACGTGAAGTTTTATGAATAAATCAATATTAGGAACAAGCTTTGAATAAGAATTTAATTCACCTAGTTTTATAGCTGCATTTTCTAACAATTGATTAATTTGTGGAGTATCCCAAATCCATGAGTCATTAATTTTAGTGGGTACGAAATACTTATAACCTGTTAAACTATTTTCTTGATGCCCTGATTTGTACTTTTCTAATTGAATCATGTTTTCTTAT
>CAKZUV010000343.1 GCA_937921555.1 uncultured Saprospiraceae bacterium | reverse complement strand
ACCATCCGCTCGCTCATGACCAATAAAAAAGCAGCACCATCCGAAGTCTGTGAAGCATTTCCAGCCGTTACTTTTCCACCCGTTTTAAACACGGCACGTAACTTACTCAACCCTTCTATCGTCGTGGTTCTTCTTACGCCTTCGTCCGTATCTACGACGTGCTCGGTTTCTACGCGCTTATCATCTTTAACAAAAACATTCTTAACTGTTACCGGTACGATTTCATCTTTAAATTTTCCAGCATCAATCGCAGCCGCTGCCTTCACGTGAGAGTTGTAAGCAAATTCATCCGCCATCTCCCGGGTAATTCCGTACTTTTCCGAAACGGCTTCCGCCGTCGCACCCATACTAGACAAATAGTTGGGCGTCGTTGAAGCTACTTCGTAACTCGGAGCGAGCTTATATCCGGTCATCGGAATCATACTCATACTCTCCGTTCCACCCGCCAGGTAACACTCACCCATGCCGGCTTTAATTTTCGCGACGGCGATAGAAACGGTTTCCAGTCCACTGGCACAATAACGATTCACCGTCATTCCCGGAACTGGTTTGCCCAGCGCCCGGACAGAAATTTGCCGCCCGATCTGAAAGCCTTGCTCACCTTCCGGATTGGCACAACCCACGATAACGTCGTCAATCAAATGCGGATCGAAATTAGGCGTTTGCTCCATCATGTGCTCAACAACTCGTACCGCTAAATCATCCGAACGGAAATTTTTAAATCCGCCTTTTTTTGCGCGACCTACCGCACTTCGATATGCTTTTACAATATATGCATCCATGTTTTTTTTAATTTTTTTTGTAAAAAAATTGCTGTTGGCTATTGGCCGTTAGCTTTTGGCCCTCTTCTGACGCGGGGCGAACGTTGATTTTAATTTTTTTGTAAAAAAATTGCTGTTGGCCCTCTTCTGATGCGGTGCCAACGTTGTTTTTGCTGTTAGCATTTTGCGCTCTTCTATCGCTGAGTAAAAACCTAAGTTTTCGTTTACTCCCTTTTTATCAGAACTAAAGAAAATTTCAATTTTCTTTCTTCAAGATAGAAGAGCGCCAATAGCCAATAGCCAATAGCCAATAGCCAATAGCCAATAGCCAATAGCCAATAGCCAATAGCTAATAGCCAACCGCCTCTTCTAATTTCTCAACGGCTTATTCGTCTGCAACATGTGTTGAATTCGTTCCTGTGTTTTTTGTTCGCCGCAAAGGCTCAAAAAGGCCTCCCGTTCGATGTCCAGCAGATATTGTTCTGAAACCGTTTGTGGTCCGCTCAGGTCACCTCCACAGAGTACATAAGAAATCTTTTTAGCAATCTTAATATCGTGCTCACTTGCGTAGTTACCGAGTTTCAGCTCGTTGGCAAAAGTATAAAGAGCACCCAGTCCATTGCGACCTAACACTTTAATGTCTTTTCTTGCAAGTGGTTGTGTGTAGCCGTCGGCTAGTTCCAGTACCTTCGCTTTTGCTTCCGCAATATTTCGACCGGTGTTCATAACGATTTCATCTCTTCCTTCTACGAGGTAACCCATGTTATAGGCTTGCGCAGCGGAAGTACTCACGCTGGCCATAGCGACCGTTTTGGTACTTTCTATTAATTTAGGAATCACGACGTCTCCCGCGTACATACTGTCGGAAAGTCGTACTGCAAATTCTTTGGTACCACCACCGCCGGGAATCAAACCAACACCAACTTCTACCAGACCGATATAAGACTCGGCCGCCACCATCGCCGCGTCGCAGTGCATAATCGTTTCACAACCTCCACCAAACACATAACCTTGTGTAGCCGCAACAACGGGAATACTAGAATAACGGCAACGCATCGTTGTTTTCTGAAAAAAGTCAACGGCCATATTCAGTTCGTCAAACTCCTGCTGGAAAGCATACATTCCGATCATCATCAGATTGGCACCTACGGAAAAGTGCGTCGCGTTGTTTCCGATGACCAGTCCTTTCCAGCCTTCTTCTTCCGCAATCCGGATACTTTCGTTAATACCACGCAGTACCCCTTCGCCGATAGAATTCATCTTGCTGGTAAATTCCAGACAAAGTACGCCTTCGCCGATGTCGTGTAAGGTAATTTCTTCGTTTTTATAAACAGGCGGTAATTCGCGGTAATTGTCCAATTGAATAAATGCCTCACCACCGGGAACCGTCTTATAGGATTTGGAAGTTACATCGTAATATTTACGCTGTCCTTTTTCTGATTTGTAAAAACTGGTGTGACCCGCTGCTAACATGTCGGTTACCCAGGGAGCAATTTTTTCTCCTTCTTTTTTAGCCAGCTCCACCGCAGACGCAACGCCGACGGTATCCCAGTATTCGAAAGGACCATATTCCCAGGCAAAACCCGCCCGCACCGCATCGTCAATACTGTATAAATTATCCGCAATTTCCGGAATCCGATTCGATACGTACGCAAATAAACCGAGCAGCGAACGACGAATCAATTGTCCACCTTCATCTTCCGCATTGAAAAGGAATTTAATTTTAGCATCCTGATTTTCGATCTGCTTCAGATCTTTCAGACTGGTAAGGTTAGGTCGTTGAGTCGGAGCATATTCGTGTGTTTTTAAATTTAAACCCAGAATGACCGGACGACCTTTCTCATCCTTTTCTTTGGTTTTCTGATAAAAACCTTTTTTGGATTTATTACCATAGAATTTATTATCCAGCAAAAACTTCATGTAGCTTGGTGCGTTGAAAGCACTTGCCTGTTCATCATTGGGACAATTTTCTTTGATACCTTTCATCACCTTGTCCGCAGTATCCAGACCTACCAGATCTCCCAGCCGGAACGTTCCGGTTTTGGGACGACCAATGGCGGGACCGGTTAATTTGTCCACCGTCGAAATGTCCAGACCGAGTTCGTCCGTCAACTGATAGATTTTAGCCATAGCATAAACACCTACCCGATTGGCGATAAACGCGGGCGTATCTTTACAAAGTACCGTTTGCTTACCCAAATAAACGTCCCCGTAGTGCATAAAGAAATCAATCACACTTTGGTCGGTATCCGGCGTGGGAATAATTTCTAATAATCTCAGATAACGGGGTGGATTAAAAAAGTGGGTACCGCAAAAATGCTTTTTAAAATCATCACTGCGACCTTCTGCCATCAGATTGATGGGAATACCCGAAGTATTAGAGCTGACCAAAGATCCCTTTTTACGGAATTTATCAACTTTTTCAAAAATGATTTTTTTGATATCCAGTCTTTCAATGACGACTTCGATGATCCAGTCGCAATTTTCGATTTGCGCAAAATCATCGTCAAAGTTTCCGGTTTTGATCCGGCTGGCAAAACTTTTATCGTATAATGCCGCAGGTTTTGATTTGAGGGCGGCGGCCAGTGAATCGTTGGCCATTTTGTTACGGGCGGCAGGATTACTTTTCTGATCGTCGGCCAGGTCACGGGGGACCATATCAAGCATCAGGACCTCAAGACCAACATTGGCGAAGTGGCAGGCAATTCCGGATCCCATGATTCCGGAACCAAGAACGGCTACTTTTCGGATTTTACGGGAGCGAAGCGCGGCATCGGCGTTAGATGCTTTGACTGTGGGAACAGCGGGCGCGGTTGTTTCTGACATAGGTGAAGTGTTTTAGGTTTTTTTATTAGGAAAAATTCTTTTATTGAAAATTTAGCGAAATTTCGCTGAATATCACAAATATAAGGTTATTTATGATAAGTTCTACCGTGTTTAATGGAAAAACAGCCCCGAATGTTTCCCGGATTTGCAGGAAATTAGGGAATAATAAAGATCCCTTGTGTATAAGATTCTTAATGGAGTAGATAGACGTCCTTTTTTTATTTAAGTTTTTAAACGACATCTTTAAGAGTATTAAATAAAAATCTTTAATTTTAACGCTTTAAATTAAAGGATTTATTTATTTATAAAATTAATCTGAGAAACGGAACGTTATCAACTGCTATGTAGTAGTTGTAACTGTCAAAAAACTTAAAACCTATGTTTTCAAACTCAATTTTATTATTTCAAAATGAGGACGGTGCCGAAGGCGCACAAAGTTTATTAGGAATTATTACCGAAGGTGGTCCTCTGGGAATTATCATCGTGGGAATCCTGCTCGTCTTGTCTTTTATTGCACTATATATATTTTTTGAAAGATATGCGACGATCAATCGTGCCGGAAAAATTGACGAGACCTTTATGAATAATATCCGGATGAACGTTGCGGCCGGAAATATTGCCGCCGCTCGTGCTTTATGTCAGACCACCGATTCTCCCGTTGCCCGAATGGTAGAAAAAGGATTAAAAAGAATCGGAAAGCCACTCCGTGATATTGATGCGGCCATCGAAAACGTAGGGAACCTTGAAGTTTTTAAACTGGAAAAAAATCTTTCGCGTTTAGCAAGTATTGCCGGTGCCGCCCCGATGATCGGTTTCTTCGGAACGGTGACGGGGATGATTATGGCCTTTTACCGGATGGCGACCGAGCAAAACGTGACACCCGATGTACTGGCCGGTGGTATTTATCAGGCCCTGGTAACGACTGCCTTTGGTCTGGCGATTGGTATTTTTGCTTTTGTGGGTTATAATATTCTGGTAGCCAACGTTGAAAAAGTAATTTACGAAATGGAACGGACTACGACCGAATTTATGGATCTTTTGCAGGAACCAATGGAGTAGTGGTTAGATTAGACTTTATTCCAAAATAATTTGTATGCTCCCAAATGATCTTTTTGTCCATCTTTTCGGCTTTTTTATCGCCCATAGCGCGGCTATGCACTCAAAAAAGAGCCTCAATCTGATCAAAAATATCTATTTGGTATCTCTACA
>CAKZUV010000342.1 GCA_937921555.1 uncultured Saprospiraceae bacterium | reverse complement strand
TACGCCACGCCAAGAGTACCCGGAAATCCAACACTGGTACACGCCTCCAAAGAAGCAGCGGCGCTGATCGGACTGACAAAAGAAGATCTGACCTCAAAAGATTTTCTGGAAATTTTTTCCGGCACAAAAAAAATAGATGGAACCGATCCTTACGCGATGTGTTACGGTGGACATCAGTTTGGCCATTGGGCCGGACAACTTGGCGACGGTCGGGCCATCAATATCGGTGAGGTAGAACACGACGGGAAAACCTGGGCCTTGCAATTAAAAGGATCGGGCGAAACGCCTTATTCCCGGACGGCAGACGGACTGGCCGTTTTACGATCTTCGGTACGGGAACACTTGTGCAGCGAAGCCATGTATCATCTGGGCGTACCTACTACGCGATCATTATCGTTGATAGAAACGGGTGATGAGGTACTGCGGGATATGTTGTACAATGGAAATCAGGCGTACGAAAAAGGGGCGGTGGTTTGTCGTATGGCACCCGCTTTTATTCGTTTTGGAAATTTTGAAATACTGGCCAGCCGGGGAGATACCGAAAATTTACGGAAGCTGACCGATTTTACCATTAAACATTTTTATAAAGATATTAAGGTCGGAACCGCGGAAAATTATGTGGAATTTTTCCGGCAGGTTTCCCGTCGGACGCTGACCATGGTGATGGACTGGCAACGGGTTGGTTTTGTGCACGGAGTAATGAACACGGATAATATGTCAATACTCGGTTTGACCATTGATTACGGTCCTTACGGCTGGCTCGAAGGTTACGAACCCGGATGGACCCCCAACACCACCGACCGCCAGAATAAACGCTATCAATACGGACAACAGGCACAGATGGCCCACTGGAATTTATACCAGCTGGCCAATGCGTTGTATCCGCTGATCGAAGCCACCGAACCACTGGAAAAAGCACTCAACGAATTCCGGGAACTTTACGCGGTGGAATATCCGGCCATGATGCGCCGGAAGCTGGGGCTTGAAAAATCAGAAAATACGGATTGGGAGTTGATTAAAAAACTCGAAGAAACGCTTCAGCTTACGGAGACCGATATGACTATATTTTTCAGATTACTGGGCGAATTTTCTCCGGAGGCACAGTCCGGTGATGCCGCTTATTTTTTGGGTTTAATACAAAATGCTTTTTATCAGCCCGAAGCATTGACGCCGGCGATTCAGACTGCCTGGAACGAGTGGGCCACTCAGTACACTGACCGCCTGTCCCGCGAGTCCCGGTCGGCTGTTGATCGGCACGCTGCTATGAATGCGGTCAACCCCAAGTATGTTCTCCGGAACTACATGGCGCAACTTGCGATTGACCAGGCGAACGAAGAAAACTATGATTTGATTGAAGAATTGTACCAATTGCTCAAAGCGCCTTACGCCGAACAACCCGAATCCGAAAAGTGGTTTGCCAAACGTCCCGAGTGGGCGAGGCACAAGGTGGGATGTTCGATGTTGAGCTGTAGTTCGTGAGGCATTTAGACAAGCTCTAAACCATTACTTGATCGTTACTTAATACATCAATTTCAGTTTTATATTTTCCTGCACCAAAATCTTCCCTGAATTGGAAATTTTATTATCCTGGTGTGTATTGTTTTTTGCACCCCACAATAAGGCCACTAATTTAACTGGATTATTTGTAAAAGTATTATTTGAGATGTCAACATTAATAATTCCACGGGTGTTGAGTAAGATCCCGTTTTCTTCCTGAGCACCACAATTCCTAAAACTGCTATTCGTTACTTTCAGGTTTCCACCAATTGTAGATTCGTCGTACCCACCTCTGTAATAATCAACTACGTTTGCCTTTACATTTTCAAACTGACAATTGTCGATGGTCAGAAATTCTACGTTGTAATCACCCTTGTCATTGGTCTCCTCCGAAAGTTCAATTCCATTTGTACAATCTTTGATCATACAATCTTTGAAAATAATATCATCCGCCATCGTTTGCTTGTACGCTTTCAGGACGTATTTGAAATTATTTATTTCGCAATTCATCGCCGATAAATTGTAGAGGCTGGACATATTCTTTTTTAAATTAGAAAAGGTGTATTGCTGATTGTTTCCGGATAATTTCAAATTTTTGAGTGTCAGTTCGCCCCTTGGATGTAACTCAAATAATGGCGTATCCGCCGCACCCGAATAATTTACTGACACCTTATTGTCGGCATCTTTTCCCTGAATAAAAATAGCTTTGTTAATCACCAGTGGAGTAGTGACGGCATAATCACCGGCGGCCAGTTCGATTAAATCTCCGGCATTAGCGGCTGCGATTTTTTCGGATAATTCCTTAGCGTTGGTGACGGCGTGAGTTGTTTGTTTTACTTCCGGTTTTTCGTCCGAGAACCAGTCGGGTCCGTATTTTGATTTGTCCAGAATTCCCGGATCGCTGGCAGAGGTTCCTACCGTAGCCCCGAAGGAATTATTATCTTTTCGTGAATTACCGAACAAGTCTTTTTCAATTTTATCAAAATCAAATCCCGCGTAGGGCGTACTATCCGGTAAACCTTCGGGAATATAAATTTCGTCGGTAATTTTTTTAAGCGTAAAATCCGTTGGAATAATTCCTTCTATTTTGTCGAAAGATACCTTCTGATTATTAATAAAATTTTCCTGAAAATTAATACCGTCTACTTTATCATGTGCTACCAACGGAGTAGGATCTCCTTTTTCGTTGTATATAATATTGTTGGCCACTACGGTTCGGATTGGCCGGGCGGAACGAATTTCGGAAGGAGGCAATACCTCCGCCTGACTGATGTTGGTTCCTACCCCAAATTGCAAAGGCGCTTCGCAATTGATCCAGGAATTATAGGCAACTACGACGTCTGTTACCTGATTGTAACGGTTAAGCGGGGATTTAGGAATCCCGTTCATGACTGCCAGTGGACTACGGAATTCCTTTCCTTTCAGATTGTAGAAATAATTGTTCGTTACCGTATGGCCCGTATTGATTAGTCGAACCCCACCGACATTTTCGTTACCATCCCCGATAAAATAATTACCGTCAATCGTACAATAGTTTCCGTGTCGGGTGACCAGCGATCCCTCTGATTTATAAAAAACATTATTTCTGAATTCGTTAAAATTAGTCTTGCTGGAAATTACTTCCACTTCGCCATTACATCTTTCGAACAGATTATCGGAAACGTTGGTGTAGGAGGGAGACATTGAGGTGAAACTGTCACCAATTTGAATCGTTTCTCCTCTGGGACCACCTTTACGGGGACGCGGACCAAAATGATTATGAACAATCTGATGATAATTATTGATACTTTCCCGGCCTTTTATATCTACCCGTACTGTTGGACCTTCATTTGACTTACCCGCCAGGTAACAATTTTTCAAAGTATTGTGTCTTCCCCAAAATTCTACCCAGTGATCCTTTGTATCACGGATTGGCTGGTTAAAATCCTCGATTACTGTATTGGAGACCGTACAATGATGGGCCAGTGAATCTTCGTTGATTCTAAAAGTAATGACTGCATTAGTTGGGGTATAACCATTTCTGAAATAGAGACCATCCACGGACAGGTAGGATCCGGCAAATTTTAAATAAGATTGCCCTTCGATAAATACTTTTCCCGGTGTCTCGGCCTTTATGCTAATTAGTTTACCTTCTTCTCCATTTCCAGTAAAATTGAGGGCAACATCTTTATAGACGCCATTGGTCATGATAATCTGAGTGCCTGGTTCTGCCTGGTCGATGGCTTCGTATAACTCGTCAACGTTACTGACTTTTTTACCTGCTACCGCAGAAATAGATTGACAAGCATATACAGATACTGCCACTAATAATAGGATTAGATACTTTTTCATAATATGATTTTAATTGGTTAACCAACTAGAAGGCTCAAATATAGATTAAAAAGCCAAAATCCCCAATTTAAACTACCAATACGCTGAACTATTGTGATATAATTTAAATTTTGGTTAACCAATTAGCGCTAAATGTAAATTGAATTTGCTCCTTGAAAAAATGCCGAAAAAAGGGAATTAGCAGAAATAAGATTAAAATTATTATGAAATAGTTTTATAATTCGAGATTATTGTATAATTTTGGTTAACCAATTCGTGAGGGTCCAATCTTGGAGTCTTAATTACACAGAAAACTATAAAATACGGTATTAGGATTAGAATGATGAAAGAACATCTAAGGTAGATTGGTTGGTTCAATTTCACCAATGAATCTAAAAATTGATTCGATCGCACTAATTTTTAATAACCGTGAAAAGGGTTGCCCCAACTATAAAATCAAAAAATTAGGTCAATAAACGATCAAAATGTTTGGTAGTTTAGTTAGTTCAGCCTAATTTGCCGGTTTAATTATAAAGTCTAATATATATATATATAATCAAAATTTAATAATAAACAATCAAAAATTTTTAATCAAAAACGTAAACATGAAAAATGTATTAATTAAATTTAACAAGAGTATCATACTGATGGCTTCCTTGTTTTTGTCACTTACCCTGGTTACTTCTTGTGGTGATGATGAGCCAGTTGTTGTTGATCCCTCAACGGTTACTGCCGATTTCTCATCGCAGGTTGATGCGGACAATTCTTTGACTTATAGTTTTACAAACAGTTCCGTAGTAAATGGGATTACCGACAGAACATTCACTTCATCCTGGGATTTTGGTGGAAACGGAACCTCAACTGAAGAGAATCCTACATACACTTTTACTGAAGAAGGTACTTTCACGGTAACATTGACGGTAACTGCTTCTGATGGAGTAGAAGGTACGGCAACGGAAACAATTGAAGTTACTGCGCCTAAAAACCGATACGCGTCCATTACTGACAACACAGATAATGATACCGGTGAGCTTAGACTGGCATTAGCGGATTCTATCCGAAATGGAAGAATTACATTTATGTACCGGGTAGCGGAAGGTCCAGGTATGGATATTCAGGATGGCTTTATCAACGTTGCAGGTAATTCTACCACTGGTGATTTTTCACTGGTAGAAGTAAGACTGAAAGACAATGCACCACACGAATTCCGTGAAGGAGCTTCCGATGCAACTATTGCAGCTGCGATGTTCCCTGAAGGAATGCCTGACGTTTGGGTTCCTATTGAAATTAGTTGGTCTGCTGATGGAACCAATGCACCAACATACAGCGTTGTGATAGGTGATAATACCATCATCACTGACGCAATCAGTACTACTAACGGTGGTGCTGGAGACGTTGATGGTCATTTAGCGGCTGTTAAAGATGGTGTTGCTAACTTCCAGTGGAAATACGCAAGTAATGGTACTGTTTCTGACGGAATGTATCACGTAGATGATATCGTTGTTTACTCTTCTGATTCAGGATCTGAAGTAGTCGCTTTCGAAGACAACTTCCAGGGACGTACTGCAGGTGATGATTTAGATCCGGGTGAAGATCCGCTTAGCCCGCTTACTCCTTACCATGTAAACTCGCAAGATGCTTCAGTAGGAGAAGATCAGTAAAATTTTAATAGCTTAGTTAGCTATTTTATCTGTGGAACATAAATTTTTCCACAATAAAAAGGAGGAGTGTCTATACGGACATTCCTCTTCTTATTTTTGGTCACATAGTAGCATTTTTTACAATTTAAATCTGTATTTTTTTATCTTATCTCAAGATATGTTTACCTTTAGCTTATGATGATTCAACGATTACTTATACTATTTTTCAGCCTGCTGGCAGGTTATGCAACCCATTGTCAAAATGCCTCCCAACTGATCTATCTGGATCAGGACAAGTTAACTTATGTACCTTTTGCCATGGAAGGTCAATCAAATGCGGTCAACACCATTCCGGATTTTTCTTACGCTGGCTACCAGGGGGGAGGTGTTTCGCTTCCTGCTGATCTTTCAGTTCGGGTTGTTGTTAACCCGGAGGAGGGAGATGATGCGCCAGGAATCCAGGCTGCGATAGATCAGGTCGAGGCACTTGAACCCGATCAAAATGGATTCCGGGGAGTCGTTTTGATTAAAGCGGGGCATTATAGTCTGGAAAGCTCACTCGCAATCAGCGCTTCCGGAGTAATATTGAGAGGGGAGGGACAAGGGTTAAACGGAACGGTACTTCATGCCAATTTGCGGGCTGCTCACAGTATCATCAGTATTCTGGGTTCGGGGGGGATTAGCCTTGACGGATCATCCGAACAACCCATTACCTCCGAATATGTCCCGGTAGGATCTTATTCCTTTGAAGTGGAAGATGCCTCCGCGTTTGAGGTCGGAGAAAAAATTGTCGTAACCAGAACACCAAACCAAGTCTGGATTGATACATTAGGTATGGATCAGCAAACACTTTGTCAGGGCGCCAGTGGATGTAACGCCTGGACCCCAGCCAGTTATACGATTGATCACGAACGTACGATTACCGCGATATCCGGTAATACAATTTCCATAGATATTCCCATAGTTGATGTGATGGAGGAGCAGTACGGAGGAGGAACCATTTCGAAAATTCTGTCATCGCGGCGCATCAGCCAGTGCGGGGTTGAGAACATGAGAATACAGTCTTTTTACGATGGCAATTCGGATGAAGCGCACGCCTGGACGGCAGTCCGGCTAAAAGATTCAGAAAATTGCTGGGTAAAACAAATCACCGGTCAGTATCTGGCCTACAGTACGGTCAATATTGAAAGTGGGAACTTTACCACCGTGCAGGACTGCGCCTACATTGATCCCAGATCCCTCGTCACTGGAGGCAGAAGATATTCTTTTGCAGTCCAGGAAGGATTAGGAAATCTGTTTCAACGCTGTTACACCCAATTCGGGCGACACGATTTTGTGACCGGATCAAGAGTCACCGGACCCAATGTCTTTTTGGATGGATTGGCGGAGAGCGCCCGTTCGGATATCGGTCCTCACCACCGATGGGCAACCGGAACGCTCTTTGACAACCTGCGCGGAGGTTCTACCAGAGTCTGGAACCGAGGCAGTTCGGGCAGTGGCCATGGATGGTCAGGTGCTCAAACTATGTTTTGGAATATAAATTCCTACAACGGAGAATTTCGGGTAGACAGTCCGCTTGGTTCCATCAACTGGGGTATTGGTTGTGTGGGGACCAATCAGACGGGGGCCGGTTACTGGGAAAGTTGGGGGGGAAAGGTGCAGCCGAGAAGCTTGTATATCCAGCAGTTGGAAGATCGGCTGGGAGCGGATGCCCTCGAACAGATTTTGATATCCGAGCAGCAATCGGGCGAAATATATGATCTGCTGGAAACTTGGGGTGGTCAGGGAAATTTTTCGGACGGAGGATTTCGGGGAGAGATTCCTGAATTGAGTTTTATAAATCCAACGGAGGTGATTGACGTGTCCGTTTGGGAAGGAGGTGACATTGAAGTCGATGCGTCGGACAATGACGGAACCATTCAAAATGTGAAATTGCTGATCAACGGAGAGCCGGTCGCTACGGATAACGAAGCGCCTTATACGTTCACTGATTTAACAACCACGATTCAGAATTTATCGCACAAAGTGCACTACCTTCAGGCGATTGCTACGGACAATGATGGCAACACAAGTTTTACCAGATTAGCAATTATCGGAGGAGATCCGCCGCCACCCGAGGAAGAAGAGGAGGAAGAGGAAGTACATCTTGAAATACAATTGTATCCCAACCCAGTCCAAAACGGAGAACTAACGATCAAAATGAAAGAAGCGGGAATCTACACGGTCAGGATTTTTGACTTGAACGGTCGGAAAGTAGATCACTTTATGTTTGAAGCAATAGATTATCAATATATTAATAATAATATAGCTACTGGAATTTATATTCTGGAAATTCAGGATACAGAAGCGGTTATTTTCAAGAATAAGTTTCTGATTGACTAATGGTCGAATAACAAGCTCTAATCTTAAATAAATAAAATACGATTCTATACTTCCTCTTTTTGCATTACTAATATGTAGTATTTTAAAAATTATTATGTGTTAAAAAAAAATATTTTGGAAATCTCAAATTGGTCTACCAATTATTCTTTAATTATTATCCTGTTTTGTAGCTTTGTCATTGTTGGATGAAAAATGTCTGAATTTAAGACTGATTTATTTTGCTTGGTACTAATTTTCAAGTTTATAAGATACTCTTACGATAAAAATTTATCAAACTCTATTTTAAAACCATAATCATTTAAAATTACTACGAATGAATAATTATCTACTAAAATTTATTAAACACACCAATAAAGCTTTTCTGCTTTTTGTGGTGTTCATCTGCTTTGGTTCCGCGGGTGCAATTGCACAAGAAACTGTTACTGGTACGGTTACCAGCAGTAATGGTGAAGCGTTAATCGGAGTTACCGTTATTGTTGAAGGAACTACGACTGGTACCGCTACGGGTATCGAAGGAGATTTTGCGATAAAAGCTGCCCCCGACGATGTACTGGTAATTTCATACACGGGTTACCAGACTAAAAACATTCCTGTCAATGGACAAAAAAACATTGATATTATCCTGGCGGTGAATGACGAATTATTGGACGAAGTAGTCGTAATCGGCTACGGAACAGTTAAAAAGAGTGACGTTACTGGTAGTGTATCTTCCGTAAGTGCCGAAGAACTACAAGCGTTTCCAGTACTAAATGCTGGTCAGGCACTGCAAGGTCGTGCGGCGGGAGTATCCGTTCAGACACTAAATGGTGGAGAGCCTGGTGCGGATATCTCTATCCGGGTGCGTGGAACTTCCTCCCTTAACGCCAGCAGTGATCCACTGGTGGTGGTAGATGGTTTTGTGGGAGCTTCTTTTCCGCAGCAAAATGATATTGAGTCTATTGAGATTCTGAAAGATGCATCCGCTACGGCCATTTATGGGTCGAGAGGGTCTGGAGGGGTGATTCTGGTAACTACCAAAAAAGGTAAGTCCGGAAAACCTGTCGTAGAACTCAATACTACCTATTCTTCTCAGGAAACGACCAATCGATTGGATTTGCTGGATGCTAATGGATTTGCGCAATATCAAAATATGATCCGTACCAATTTGGGTATTTCTCCTTATTCACAAGGGTTAGCTAATACCGACTGGCAAGACGAGATTTATCGAACGGGTAATACCCAAAATCATCAATTGTCAGTTTCTGGAGGTAGTGACAATATTAACTACTATTTCTCTGGTACTTATTTTGACCAAAAGGGAATTATTGTCAATTCTGCGTTCGATAAAATTCAATTTTTAGCAAATATAGATGCAAAAGTCAATGACCGGTTAAAAGTTGGAATTAACAGTATTGCCAGTCGAAGTGAACAAGATGGTGTTTCGACCCAGTCAACTGGAAGTGATGCGATTGGTTCGGTCAACGGAGGTGGTGACGATGTGGTTGCTTTGGCTTTCAGATTTTCTCCTGATGTTGGGAGATTTGATGAGGATGGAAATTTCTCTCAAAATACCGTAGGAGATGATATAGAAAACCCGTGGGCCGTAGCAACACAGATAACCAACCAAACCAAAACGGATAATGCAAGAACCAACGTATACGCAGATCTGGAAATCATTAAAGGTCTGAATTTTAAAACTACCCTGGGCTACCGAACTCAAAATAGCACGGAAGGTTATTTCAAACCATCAACATTTGTGCTTTCTGCCGGTGGAGGTTTTTTGGAATCCGTTAAGAGAACAAACTTTCTGAATGAAAATTACTTAACGTATACTGCACCAGTTGGCAATGGTAATTTGACGGCAACCGCAGGTCATTCCTACCAAAAAAATACAACCGAAGGCCTGGAAGCAGGTGCCAGAGGATTATTGACGGATGTGTTCTCATTTTATAACCTGGAAGCCGGGGAGATAGATCAGCGTACGGTTGACTCTCGTTTTTCTGAATCAGAGATCGAGTCCATTTTTGGACGTGTCAACTTTGACTGGGCAGACAAATACCTGGTTACAGCTACAGTTCGTAGAGATGGTGCATCCAACTTTGCTGCCAATAATAAATATGCTATTTTCCCTTCTGTTGCATTTGGCTGGAAGGTATCAAAAGAAAACTTTTTACTCGATAACCCAACCATCTCTGATCTTAAATTGAGAGCTAGTTATGGTTTAACGGGTAATCAAGCCATTGGACCTTACGAATCACTTTCGATCTATCGTGTTCAGCCACCTTCGGAGGTGGGTGGAACATTTGGGGTAGATCTGGCTCGGGAAGCCAATCCTGATTTGAAGTGGGAAACTTCCACTCAGACAAATATTGGGATAGACTTTGGCTTCTTTGAAAACAGAATCACATTGAGTGCAGATTATTACAACATCGATACAGATGACCTTTTAGCGGTTGACAGAGCTTCGAATTTTTACTTAGGTACCTCTGATTTAGACGTTCTCAGAAATATTGGTTCTATCAATAATCAGGGATTTGAGCTTTCTTTAACTTCCACCAATATTAATAAAAATGATTTCAGATGGTCTACTAATTTTAACTATGCCAGAAACAGAAATCAAGTAGTGGAGTTGTCTGGAGGAAACGAAATTTTAGGGAGTGGAACTCCAGGATATTTCGCGGGTGGTAACACCTACCTTTTGCGAGAAGGAGAAGCACTTGGTCTGTTTTGGGGATTAGATTATCAGGGGGTGTACCAAGGTGGTGATCTTCCTGCGGGTACCGCAGTACTTGATTCGTCTCTCGATGGAGATGATAATCCAATACCCGGAGAACCTTTGTTTTCTGACTTGCCGGACGAAGAGGGTAATGTGGATGGAACAATCAATGACAATGACCGACAGATTATCGGTGACCCAAATCCTGATTTCACATTCGGTGTTACCAATACGGTTAGTTACAAGAATTTTGATTTAAACATCTTCTTTCAGGGAGCCGTAGGTGGAGATATTTACAACTTGACCGCTGTTCAATTATACAATGGTGACAGTAATGGCTTGAAGGACGTATTAAACTCCTGGAGGCCAGATAACACCGGTTCCGATATACCCCGTGCAGTTGCCAGCAGAAGAGAACTTTCTTCCCGTTTTGTGGAAAGCGGAAGCTACGTCAGACTCAAAAATGTAGCATTGGGCTATATGTTACCTGCCAGTACCTTACAAAAGGTCGGAATTAGTTCCGTAAGACTATCCGTTAGTGCTCAAAATTTATTAACTTTCACTAACTATTCCGGATTAGACCCTGAGGTGAGTTACTTCGGTAGTGGTGGCGAAAGCAGTGGAGATGCTAATGTTATTCAGGGACATGATTTTGGTAACTATCCTAACCTCAGGTCAATTACCTTTGGTCTTAACTTAAAATTCTAAATCAATAAAATAAACTTATTAAAACATGAAAAAGTATAAATATCTATTTACGTTGATACTTGGATTATCGGTAGTGGGATGTTCGGATTTAGAGGAAAATGCAATTAGTCAATTAGAGCCTGATGAGCGTACGGTAGATTTGGCAACTGTCGAAACCACCATTGCTGGTGGTTATGCGCAATTATCAGCCAGAGCATTTTTATCAAGAGGATTAGGTTTATCAATCATGCTACGCTCAGATATGGTAGCGATTGGAAACCCTACCACTGCGGCTGAACGAATTGAGATGGATCAATTTACGATCTCGGCAACTAATCCACTCATTTTAAATAACTCTAGACCGGAAAGAAGCTTCTGGCCTCGACTCTATCAGATGGTAAGAGGTGCCAATGAGACACTTCGAGAGATAGAAGTATTGGAAGAACAGGATGCCGGGGTGAAGGAAGAATTGACCGCACGAGCGCGATTCCTCCGAGGTTATGCCTACTATCATTTAGTTAGACTTTTTGGAGCCGTTCCATATTTGGACGAGATGACCCCTACCGTCGAAGCTTCAGAGGCAGAAAGAACAGATGTGGATGTTGTATATAGTAACATCATTGCTGATTTTGAATTTGCCAAAGAGTGGTTGCCGGATTCACGAACCAATAGAGCCCTTCCCGCTAAATCAGCAGCCGGTGCTTATCTTGCCAGCGTTTATCTCACCAGACAAGATTATCAATCAGCCTATAATGAAGCTACTGATGTCATCAACAACGCGGGTAGGTATAACCTGGAATTGGAGCCGAATTATGCTAATCTGTTTGATGCGGCGCTTACTGATTTATCGCTGGAACCTATTTTTGTAATAGATTTCGTTGGAACCAATATCAACGACGAATCCAGAGATTATCTGGCTGCTTTTACCGGTTTCTACGGTCAGGGAACTTACTACCCCTCAGGAGGTTGGTCAGTTATGGTACCTGCCTTGCCAGTTTATGAGACCTGGGATGATGGAGATTACAGAAAAGAAGTCAGTATAGATGACACGGCATTTGATAATGCTGGTAATTTGCTTGACTTTACTCAATTTTCTAGCGTGGATCCTCGAAATGCGAATCGTCCACATATTTCTAAATATACCAGAATGGCCGGCAGCTTGCCACAAGCAAATACTGCTGGAAGAGATTCGCATTCCAATTATCAGCAGATGCGTTATGCCGAAGTACTTTTGATTGCCGCAGAAGCTGCTATCGAAATTGGCCGGACTGCAGAAGCAGATGACTTTATTAATATGGTAAGAGAAAGAGCCAGAAATGGTGACGGAACCGGTGCGCCAAGTGCAGTACCGGCGAACATCTCGGGAGCTACTATTGAAGATGTACTGGAAGAAAGAAGATTAGAGCTTTGTTTTGAACATAAGAGATGGTACGATATCGTCAGAAGAGATTTAGGACGTGAGGTATTTGGACCAAACGGTTTTGAAGGTCAGGGACCACAGAACTTTGATCCATCCAGAGATTACCTGCTTCCTATTCCACCACTGGAAATAACAAATAACCCTAACCTTAGCCAGAACCCTGGTTTCTAAATAGGTGATTATTAGAAAATATTAGGAATGGCAAATAAATAAGTGCAGAGTGAGGCAAAAATAGGAAGTATAGAATCGTACTTTATTTAACATTCCTTAAAGAGTCTTCTACCAATAATAAGTAGAAGACTCTTTTTTTATCCCTAATTTAACATTCCTTAATGTCAGCTAAAACAGGATTTGCGGAAAATCGACTATTTTCCAAAACTTTACCAAAGTAAGATAAGTTTATCTGTGAAATCTCGGTTGTTTTTTTAGAAAATGTTCTTAAAATACAGCAATTATCGGTTAAATTACATATTTAAATCTTATAAATTCCTATCTTGTAATTGGTTGACCAATTGCAGGATTTGCGAATAGCACACGAATACCTATTTTAAAATCATGACCTTGGTGTTTTATTAAACTCTTTTTAAAAATTTTAATTATGAAAGTTTTTTCTTTCTCTTTCAGAGCCATCCTGCTGCTGCTAGTAATTAATCTCTTTGTTAGCCCTGCGATGGCACAGGATTTAGATCCAAACCTACCACCAAGTGGTAACTTCGATCTGTCCTATTGGAAGCTTACCCGCCCGAATCAGCAGGAATTTGATGAGGATGCCCTGACAAGCGGTACAACGGTGGCCGGTGAATTTTATACCGATCCCAATACCGGCGCAATGGTATTCTGGTGCCCCAACGATGGTTTGACGGGGGGTAGCACCTATCCACGAAACGAGTTGAGAGAGATGATACGCCGGGGAGATACCAGTATCAGCACCCAGGGAATTAATAAAAACAACTGGGTATTTTCTTCTTCTACCATGGCCAACCAGGAAGCCGCCGGTGGAGTAGATGGTGTCATGACTGCTACCTTAACCGTAGACCACGTCTCTTTGACTTCTGATGAGACGCGAAAAATCGGTCGAACTATTGTAGGACAAATACACGCCTCTGACGACGAGCCTTGTAGAATTTACTATCGCAAATTACCCGGAAACACCAAGGGGGCTATTTACTTTGCCCACGAACCTACTACAGGACCTGAACAGTGGTATGAGATGATCGGTAGCCGACAGGACGGTGCGCCCGATCCGGAAGATGGTATTGCTTTAGGCGAATTGTTTAGCTATGAAATTAAGGTCGTTGGTGATCTGCTGACCGTAACCATTATGAGAGAAGGTAAACCCGATGTGGTGCAGGAAGTAGATATGACCAATAGTGGATTTGCGGATGACTGGATGTATTTCAAAGCAGGAAATTATAACCAGAACAATGCTGGAAATCCGGACGAATATGCCCAGGTTTCTTTCTACGCACTGGATGTTACACATTCCGCTCCTACGCCGCCAACCGAGTATGATGCTCCGTCTGACATCCCGAGATTCCAACCTTTTCTGGCAGAGTGTAAACTCCAGGCTCCTACTAGTTCTACCGCCGCCGATATCAATTCCCTGAACAGTGGCTATACCCACCCAACGTATTTTTACGTAGTGGATGGTGATAAAGTACGTTTTAACCAGACGGGGGACAGCCGGCGAACAGAGCTTCGATATGAAACGAACTGGGACCTTACACAGGCCAATCGCTCGCTGCACGGAAGAATCGATATTGTAGAACAGACTTGTGAACAGGTAACGGTCATGCAAATTCACGATGATGCCAATGCCGGTGACGGACCAAACAAACCATTGTTAAGAATTTACAAGCACACCACTAAAGCACCCGCTAATCACTTGTGGGCAGCCATTAAAACAAATGCAGGTGGAATTGCTACTACTCATGTGGACCTTGGTGCCGATCCGGGAGGATATTTTAATTGTGATATCCGCCTGGTTGATGGAAGAATGATCATTGATTTTGAAGGAGAAGAAAAGGTAAATATGGATGTCTCTTTTTGGACGTGGCCTAGTTACTGGAAAGCAGGTGTTTACCTGCAGGATGATGGTGAAGCAACCGCCTATTTTGATGATCTTTTCGAAGAAGATGGTACGCAACAGAACTTTTTTCCATCGGTAGATATTACCTCTCCTGCCAATAATACAAATTTTGAACCAGGAGGAGAAATCACAATTACAGTTGAAGCAGATGATTCGGATGGTACGATTACAAAGGTTGAGTTTTTTGAAGGTGGTATTAATAAACTGGGAGAAGACACTACTGCTCCCTATTCATACACATGGACAGGTTACGATGAAGGAGAATATACTTTGACCGCCAAGGCAACGGATAACGAAGGTGGATCAAGGACTTCTTTGAGTACTAAAATCACCGTTAGTCCGCAGATGGATGTAACCGGAATCGTATTGAGAGCGATTGGAGGAATTGCCGTTGGAGGTACGGCACAACTGGAAGCAAATATTTTTCCTGCCACTGCAACAAATCAAAACTTTACTTTTGAGTCTGATGATACGAGTATTGCCACCGTAAGCGAAAGTGGCCTGGTATCAGGGATTTCAGCCGGTCAAGTAACGGTCACCGTAACAGCGGAAGAAGGAGGATTTACGGACGCAATTGTTGTGAATGTACTTGATCCTTCCAATGGATTTAACTGGGCATTGTTCCGGCCAGTTGTCGGTACCGGATCTGCTGACGGGGCGAATGTTGTTGAAAGTCTGGTAGATGATAATACCAATACACGATGGTCCGTGCAAACGTTTCCACAGTCAGCCACGGTTGATTTAGGACAAATCATCAGGATTAACGCAACGGAAGTTACCTGTTATCAGGATAGAGCCTATCAATTCACCATTGCAGGTTCGGAGAACGAGAATGGACCATTTACGACTTTCGTAAACAGGTCAAATAATTCCTCTCCCGGAACTCCTGCTACCCCCATCATCAATGCGGTAGATAACCATGAAGCCAGATATGTAAGAATAACCGTAACAGGCGCAGATCTTTACACGGGTCCATGGGTAAGTCTTACAGAACTAAGAGTATTTGGTGTGGAAACTGGAACTATTACCAGTGTAGGAGATATCTCTCAGGATAACGTTCGGTTAAGCCCCAATCCTGCCACTTCCATTGTGACGATGACCGGAGCAGAGAACTACCACACGGTATCTGTTTTTGATCAAATAGGAAGAATGGTCATCCGGGAAAGGCTTAATAATTCAGAAACGCTGGATATAAGTATGCTTCCGTCCGGGATTTATTCAGTAAGACTTGAAGGCGATAACGCGCCCTTTGTTGGTAAATTGATAAAACACTAATTATTTGAATTTTAGCATTTAGAATGTTGAATTAGGATAGGTGTATATTTTATTAATAAAATATACACCTATCTACTTTTAAACATGCTCTAAGCCGGAAGGTTGTGTTAACCATTTTTACAGAGACTTTTTAAATTGAAAAACCATGAAATTTTTCGCCTCGTTTATCCTTCTTTTTTTTAGTGTACTGATAACTGCACAAACTCGTTATGATGTTTCGTCCGGAGCAGCGTTTTTTGACGCTCATCAGCAGGCAAGTGCCGGGGATACCATCCAATGGGAGGAAGGTACGTATAGGGATGTCCGTATGGACATTGATAAGGACGGATTAATAGTGACCGCAGCATCAAATGGAGGAGTCTTGTTTACGGGCGTCTCCAGAGTTATCATAAATGGTAATGATATTACCTTTTCCGGCTTTCAATACATTGGAGGTACAATTGGTACTTTAGATATAATTGGAGTTTTTGGAGATGACGTGTTAATTTCGCAGGTGAATATTCAAAATTACACATGCCATAAGTACCTCAGGGTATATGCAAATGCCAGAAGAACGACTATCAGGTACTGTAATTTTGAGAACCGACTCAACATGATTGATCAAAATATACTTTCTATTCTGGTAGGCAGTGAACCCGGCTTTCATAAGATTCAATTTTGTTCCTTCAAAAATTTCGCTGGTATAGGACAAGACCAGGGAGTGGAGCCCATCAGAATCGGAGTCAGTACGCAAGGAAACCTGGATAGTCGTACCCTGGTCGAATATTGCTACTTCACCGCTTGCAATGGAGATGGTGAAATTATTTCGCATAAAGCCAGGCAAAATGTGTATCGCTATAACACTTTTGAAAATAATCCGGTATCAGAGCTGGTACTACGACACGGTGACGAAGGAATTGTTTACGGTAATTTCTTTTTGAACAATATGGGAGGAATCCGGGTACGGGAAGGTTCTAATCATTTTATCTATAATAATTATTTTGAGGGACTGGATCGAAGAACCATTTTTTTACAAAATGAATCGTCGGACCCTTTATCTGATATTCACATCTATCATAACACGGTGGTCGATTCGGAGGAGATAATACTGGGAAGCAGTGGTAGTAATCCTCCTTCCAATGTAACCATCGCCAATAATGTTTTTACGGAACCTAAAAGTCAATTATTTGACCAGGAAACCGGAGATGAAACCTGGATGGGTAACTTGTACTTTGGTAACCTGGGGATTGATGCTCCATCGACTGGACTTTCAAATACGAACCCAGGAATTTTTGAAAATATGGAGGGCTTTTTTCAGCCAGCATCCGATAGTCCGGTAATTAACGCATCCAGTAGTGGTTATCCGGCAGTTCCACTTTATCCGGGAATGGATTACGATCACGAAATATTGCTTGATCTGATGCAAGAATCGAGACCCGTGTCTGTAGCTGACCGGGCAGTTGGTGCTTCTGAATTCTCAGCAACCGTCAGCGTTCAGCCGCACGTTAATGAGATGAACACTGGTCCGTCCTACTTATTTGATAACGTGGTAGATTATGTAACCGCGAATGTATCTCAGCTTTTTATTAACGAAGAGGGAGCGGAGCGGTCTGTTATAGTTTCCAGTAATATCGACTGGACCGTCATGAGCAGCGTGGACTGGATATCGGCCAGCCTTTTATCCGGATCAGGAGATGGCCAGTTAAGCTTAACGATTGATCCCAATCAGATAAACATAGAAAGGTCGGGAACAATTACTATTTCCGGCGGTACACAATCGGTAACGATTACCGTATCTCAGGATGCTGGTGATATGGTTAATGTGCTGGAAGAAACCACCGATAAAATGGTGCTGTTTCCAAACCCAACGGATGGAAGCATACAATTGAGCAACTTACCATCCGGAACCTATCCTGCGCTCGTCGAAATAGTCGATCTGACCGGAAAAAGTATTTTCTTACAAGAACATCAAATAGACAATAGTGAGCTGGTCCTTAATTTGGCCAAACTAATACCTGGTACTTATTTGTTAAATTTAAAGTTTAAGGATCAATCCGGCACTTTTTCTACCGTGTTGACTCGTAAGATTATCAGAAATTAAGTCTAATGTAATTATAATTAATATAAATGTTTTTTATATTTTTTATTAGAAGTGCCGAATTCGAAAAATGCGACAGGCGGCAGATTTTTTGGCCTGTCTTCCTGCGGAACGCAGGCAGGTTTCGTTTTTTTTCTGCAAAAAAAGGAACAATAAAAATAAGTTTAAAAGCAAAATTTAAAAAATTGCAATCTGTTTGTTCTAGGGAAAAGTACCAGTAGTTTTTTCTATTAATTGAACACCCTAGCAAGCGGCAAGAAGCATCTTTCAGAGGCTTTTTTTTAGCCCTGTTTCATCTTATTAAAATCCATCAGGCAGATTTCCTGTAACCAAAAAAACTAGGGAGAAAAAAGTATAATAAAAGGGGTAAAAAAGTTTCAAAATAATTTTGTATCCCGGTATATATTCCTAACTTTGATTATTCATTAGATTGGTTGACCAATTATTTGAGACATTTTACAGAAAACTATACAATACAATGCTCGAAAATTTTAACGAAATCAGCACGGAGACCCCCGTTGATATAATTATCAGACAAATTAGAAATCTAATTACTTCTGGTCAGTTAAAATCCGGTGATCGCCTGCCACCTGAGCGAAAATTATCAGAGCGTTTGGGCGTAAGCCGTACCCACGTAAGAGGTGCGATCCGAAAACTGGAGTTCTATGGCATCTTAAAGACTTTACCACAAAGTGGAACGGTCGTAGCGGGAATGGGCATCACGGCGCTGGAAGGGTTGATTACCGATGTCCTGAAATTAGAAAAAAATGATTTTACCTCCCTGGTCGAAACCCGGGTAATTCTCGAAACGGAATGCGCCAAACTGGCTGCCAAAAGAAGAACACCAGAGGATATCATTGCTATAGAAAAAGCATTGTACGCTTACGAAGAACAAGTGAAAAAGGGAAAACCAGCAGTAGAGGAAGATTTGATGTTTCACCTGAAAATCGCAGAAGCCAGCAAAAATGCAGTACTGAAATCACTCATGCTTATTATTACTCCGGACATTGTCAATGATTTTATTCAATACAAAGTCTGTGATGAGCCGACTAATCATAAAGTACTCAGAGAACACGAAGCCATCTTTCAGGATATCATTGACCAAAATGGGGCGGGAGCAGGCAATGCCATGGAGGAGCACTTGAGAGATGTGATTGAATTTAGTCAGAGAATAAAATTTTAGAAATAGAATATTTTAATAACAACTCTATTTCTTTAATTTACTGATGTTGTTTTAGACGAGCGCTTAAGCCGAATCTGTTCTTAATCACTAACTATCCTGAATGTCTATGAATCTTTGTTAAGCCTTACTTAACAGATACGCTGCCTGTCGTACCTGCTGCAGTAAATCCGGCAAAGGTAAGTTCAGAGGAGTTCAATAAATAATTTACCTATTAAGAGCTTGTCTAAACTTCCATTAATTGGCTACAATTGGCAAATTTTATTCTGAATTTCGTTAAAAAGCCTCGCCGATGCTAAGGCATCGCTCAGCCAACACGTCCGCTTTGCGGTTCAGGAGTATACTCCTTCATGCCTCATTCAAAATAGAATTATCTCAATTTCGCACAATTATGAAAATTTGGACAAGCTCTTAACTTTCAGGACAAATATGCTTGCACCTTATTTTAATATCGATGAAATCGAAGCCGGTTGTGACGAAGCTGGCCGTGGATGTTTGGCCGGACCGGTATTTGCGGCGGCGGTTATTCTACCAAAAGATTTTGAACATCCT
>CAKZUV010000341.1 GCA_937921555.1 uncultured Saprospiraceae bacterium | reverse complement strand
CGGCGAATGCCCCTGGTGCGTTCTACAAAATTGCGCAACACCCCGAAATAAGCATCTATATGCTGAAAATCATAATACGGAAATCCCGTTGCAATCAGTCCGTCTTCGAAGGCCGGATTGGCACTGACGGAGATTTTTTTGTCGTCGAGCCAGGCACCACCGTCCCGGTATGCGTAGAAGCATTCTTCGGTATTTACTTCATAGACAATTCCCATGATGATTTGGTTCTCAAAACGCAGGGCAATGCTGATAGAAAAAATGGGAAGTTCGTGCAGAAAGTTGGTCGTTCCGTCCAAAGGGTCGATAATCCATTGGTACGTACCTTCGGAAGCCACCACGGTTGCTTCCTCTGTTAAGAACGCTGCATCGTCGAGCCGGGCCTGCAAGCCGGAGACCAGTCGCTCTTCTGCGGTTTTGTCTACGTAGCTAACCAGACTATTTCTGCTTTTGGTTTCAATGGCGTTTTCGTCCACTTTGCCTAGTTGCTTTTTGATAAAACTGCCTACTTCCGCAACGAGTTGACGGGTGGAATAACAAAGTTTTTCTAATTGGGGTTTTTCCATTCGGTAAATTAGTATTAATAAATTTTCTGTTTTTATAAAATGTAAACTTACAGAAAGTTTCTGTGGGAATGGCGTAACTTATCACCTTTAAATAACCGTTCGTTAACCTTCTGAATGATTTTTCAATAAATCACTATAAGAACCATTCACCAAATCCGATTCTTTAATTCCAAATATGGTCATATATTTTTTACATTGTTTTTCTAGAATTGCAATATCTCCGGTCTCTTCTTTGTCCATTACTTCAATTTCCATAAAATCTCCTAATCCTGCCACCTGGTCAACGTGAAATTTTACATTCTCAAAAAAATAAATAGCCCGGTGTTTATCCACCACGACTTTCTGTCCCAGGGCGGTGGTCAATAAACTTTTCAGTTGATCACTGTTTTCTCGTTCGGGATGATAGAGTAAAAAATTAGAAGCCTTTGGCCCCGCCTGATCGGGACGCTGGTAAAAAATCAAGCTGTTTTCAATATTCCCCTGACGTAATTTTAACCGTCCGTCGGGAACCGTAAAATAGGTGTCAATCTGGTGGTCAATTCCCCGGTAGTCCGCTCCAAGATTTTCTAATACAGATTTTATATGATCAGGTTGAGCGGTGCGAGTTTTGATTTCAATGTTGAGCATGTTTTTATTCGTAAAGATAAGATTATTAAGAAGTCGATAAACTATTTATCAATTGTCTAGTTAGTTTGATGTCTGGTTTCTAGTGTAATTTTACGTTAGAAGAAGGCAAACTATCCAACGGGCCAACCAGCAAAAAAAAAGTATCTTTGTAACGTGCAGAATCTGGAACGCTTAATAGCATTATACCGCGAAGACAAACGCGTGGAAAAAATTGTCGCTCAACTTACCACGTCTCCACCACCCCGAACACAATTGACCGGAGTAGTAGGCGCACAGGATAGCTTTGTCCTGGCGGGAACGTATCTGGCCGCGCCGCAGTTTCATCTCGTCATTTGCAACGACAAAGAAGAGGCCGCGTATCTGCAAAACAACCTCGCTAATATCCTTGGAAAAAAGCCGGTACATTTTTTCCCGGACTCGTTTAAACGGCCCACTAATTTTGATCAGCTCAACAATACCAACGTCCTTCAACGAACCGAGACCATCAATAAAATTACCGAATCGTCCGCCCTCGGAGAGCTCATCATTACCTATCCGGAAGCGCTTTTTGAACAGGTCGTGGCTCCGTCCGTTCTCGCCGAAAAAAAGATCAGAATGGTCAAAGGCGAAAAGATGGACGTGGATTTTATTATTGAAATATTGGTAGAATACGGTTTTGAACGAACCGATTTTGTTTACGAACCGGGACAGTTTTCCATCCGTGGTGGGATCGTTGATATTTTTTCTTACGGAAATGAATGGCCTTACCGGATTGAATTATTTGACGATGAAATAGAAAGTATCCGGGTGTTTGATCCGACCACGCAGGAGTCACTGCGCAACATTGCGAGCATCTCGATTGTACCGAATATTAATACCCGTTTTTCGCGGGATCAGAAAATTTCACTTTTTGGTGTACTGCCGAAAGAGACGGCGATCTGGATGAAAGACTACGAAATGCTGGTCGATAAATTGCAAATTTGTTTTGAAAAAGCAGAAGCCTTTGCCGACGGTATTTCAGCCACCAACGAATCAGAACTGGCAGAGCTGTTCCGCGAAAGAGCGTTTATTCGTCCCAATGAAGTCCTGGACGATGTATCTGATTTTCCATTATTCTTTTTGACCAATACCAAACAAACGGTCCCCGTCGATACCACGATTGATTTTGGTAGTAAACCCCAACCGAGTTTTAACAAAAATTTCAAATTACTCATAGAGGATTTGGGCAAGAACCAAAAGACAAAAATTGAGACTTATCTGTTTAGTGAAAATCCCCGACAGTTTCAGCGTTTTGAAGCCATTTTTGAAGACCTGCAGGCAGATGTCCATTTTCATCCAATCACCAAAGCGGTACATCAGGGATTTATTGATCCGGAACTGAAAATTGCCTGTTACACGGATCATCAGATTTTTGAGCGTTTTCACAAATATAAATTGCGGCGTGGTTTTACCAAAGATCAGGCAATCAACTTGCGCTTGCTTCGCGAGCTTCATGTCGGTGATTTTGTCACCCATATTGATCACGGTGTCGGTCGGTACTCCGGATTAGAAAAAATAGATATCAACGGTCACGTACAGGAATCCGTCCGCCTGATTTATAAAAACAACGATGTGCTTTACGTCAGTATTAACAGTTTACACAAAATATCCAAGTACGTTGGTAAAGAAGGAACTGCTCCGAAACTACACAAGCTCGGATCAGATGCGTGGACAAATCTCAAACGAAAAACCAAGAAAAAAGTAAAAGATATTGCTGGTGAACTTATCAAGCTTTACGCAAAACGCCGGGCTTCCGAAGGACACGCATTTCCACCGGATAGTTATCTGCAAACGGAACTCGAAGCATCTTTTATTTACGAAGATACGCCCGATCAGGTGACTGCTACGCAGGACGTAAAAAACGATATGGAAAAACCACATCCGATGGATCGGCTGATCTGTGGAGACGTGGGTTTTGGTAAAACGGAGATTGCGATCCGGGCCGCTTTTAAATCGGTACTGGATGGAAAACAGGTAGCGATTCTGGTACCCACCACCATCCTGGCCTTGCAACACGCCAAGACCTTTACCGAACGGCTGGAACCTTACGGCGTAACGGTAGATTATATCAACCGCTTCCGTACCACCAAAGAAAAGAATGCCATTTTTGAGCAACTGAAAGCGGGTAAAATTGACATCGTCATCGGTACACATGGGATTTTAAACAAAAAAATTGGGTTTGAAGATTTAGGGTTGTTGGTGATTGATGAAGAGCAAAAATTTGGAGTTTCTGCCAAAGAAAAATTGCGGAAGTTAAAAGTAAACGTTGACACGCTGACCTTGACGGCGACACCGATTCCGAGGACTTTACAATTTTCTCTGATGGCGGCGAGAGACCTTTCCGTTATCCGCACTGCACCACCCAATCGGCAGCCTATCCACACCGAGGTACGAACTTTTAATCCGGAAGTGATTAAAGATGCGATCTATTACGAAGTGAACCGGGGTGGTCAGGTTTTCTTTGTTCACAACCGGGTGAAATCGCTGCCTGATATTACTGCGATGATCAAGCGACTTTGTCCCGACGTAGATGTGGCCGCGGCGCACGGACAAATGGAATCAAAGAATTTAGAGAAGACGTTGTTAAATTTTATCAACCGAAAATATGATGTTTTGGTTTGTACCAATATCATTGAAACCGGACTGGATATTGCGAATGCGAATACCATTATCATCAACAATGCCAATCAGTTTGGATTGAGTGATCTGCACCAATTGCGCGGACGTGTTGGTCGAAGTAATAAAAAAGCATATT
Organism: uncultured Saprospiraceae bacterium; assembly: GCA_937921555.1. Lineage (GTDB taxonomy): Bacteria > Bacteroidota > Bacteroidia > Chitinophagales > Saprospiraceae > JALZUU01. The sequence continues at coordinate 3,604 of CAKZUV010000341.1, read as the reverse complement.
GTTATTTGTTTAGTCCGCCGTTGTCTGCTCTGACGCCCGATGCGCGTAAACGACTCAAGATCATCGAAGAATTTTCTGATCTGGGGAGCGGATTTAACATTGCGATGCGGGATATGGATATCCGGGGTGCCGGAAATTTACTGGGAGGAGAACAAAGTGGTTTTATTTCGGATATTGGTTATGAAACGTATCAAAAGATTCTGGAAGAAGCCATTCAGGAATTAAAAGAAACCGACTTTAAAGATTTATTCAAAGAAGATCTGGAAAAAGAACGCAAATACGTGCGGGATGTACAAGTGGATACGGACGTAGAAATGTTGATTCCCGATGATTATATTTCGAATATTCAGGAGCGGTTAAATCTCTATACCGAACTGGATAATTTAAGATCAGAAGCAGCGCTTGCAAAGTTTTCCAAAAAAATGGAAGATCGTTTTGGCCCTGTTCCTGCCCCCGTACAGATGTTATTCGAAGGACTCCGTGTGCGATGGCAATGTAAAGAACTAGGCTTTGAGCGACTGATATTCAAGAACCGAAAACTTCGCTGTTACTTTATCAGCAACCCACAATCTCCATTTTTTGAGACCCGATTATTTCAGGATCTGGTCCGCTACGTAACGGTGAACGGAGCCGAAAAAGGTTTGTCTTTTAAGAAGTCGGTGCAGCATTTTATTCTGGTTAAGGATGGCGTACGATCGATGAAAGTAGTGCAGCAGATACTGGGAGATATGCAGGCGGCGGTAGGATTGGAGAAGACGGTGGTGGAGGGGTGACGGAGTTTTAAGATTGTGTGAAATTTACCAATTAAAAAATCCCAAACGGTAGCGGTCGTTTGGGATTTTTTTGATTGGAAGATACTTACCAGATCAATTTATTTTATTTCATGCCAGTAACACCATTAATATTTTTATAATTATTTAAACCGCATTCTAAGAAGTTGACATATTCGTCAACGTCAGGTGTGTATCCTACTGGCTTATTCAGTAATTTTCCATCAGGAGAAAGTAGCACATAGTAGGGTTGAGCATTTATGTTAAATAATTCTGTTTGTAAATGTGCCCATTTATTTCCCAAAGTTCTGAGTTTTCTTTTCGTCCCGGTTGCTTTTCTTTCTACGGTAATTTGTTCTTCTTTAGGTAATGCTTCTTTATCATCAACGTAAAGAGAAATTAATACGTAATCTTCTTTAAGATATTTTTCTACATTGCCTAATGGCCAAACGTGTTCTTCCATTTTTCTACAATTTACACAAGCGAAACCTGTAAAGTCAATCATAATTGGTTTTCCTGTTTCTTTCGCGTGTGATAAACCCTTATCAAGATCCTTAAAACAGTCCAAATTATTTGGACATTCTTTTGGATGAATCCAACTGTAACCTACCGGAGGAGCTAATCCACTCAGAAGCGTCAACGAGGTGAAAGTGTCTGTTTTTTCATTGAATCTAAATCCTGATCCCAGATAAATAGCAAACGCCAATGCGAGTACTCCCGAAGTTATTCTAAGTGGAGATAATTTAGAAATTGGGGAATCGTGAGGGAATTTTATTTTACCAAAAAGATAAATAGCCAATCCTAAGAAAATTAAAATCTGTATTATCAGGAAAGGCTCAATTTTTAATAGTCCCCAATGTTTTACCAAATCTGCGTTTGATAAAAATTTAAAAGCCAGCGCTAATTCTAAAAAACCAAGCACCACTTTTACTGTGGTTAACCAGCCACCCGATTGAGGTAACGAATTCATCCAACGGGGAAACAATGCGAAGAGAGCAAATGGTAAAGCTAGTGCTAGTCCAAAACCTCCCATTCCTGCGGTTAATTGCCACGCACCACCATCTGAGGTTAATGCCCCTGCTAATAAAGAACCAAGGATTGGTCCAGTACAAGAGAATGAAACAAGTGCTAAAGTAAGTGCCATGAAAAAGACACCTAAAATTCCTCCAATGCTTTCTGCATTACTCGCTTTATTGAGCCAGCTGCTTGGAAGGGTTAGTTCATAATAACCAAAAAACGAGAAAGCAAAAAATACAAAAATTACGAAAAAGGCTAGATTGAGCCAGACATTAGTCGAAATTTCATTTAAAATATCAGGATTCAGGGAATCCATCAAATGAAAAGGAATACTTAATCCCAGGTAAACTAAAAATATAAACAGTCCGTACAAAAACGCATTGGTTATACCTTTTGCTTTATTTTCTGATCCTTTCGTGAAAAAACTCACAGTTAATGGTATCATCGGAAATACACAAGGGGTAAGTAATGCTAATAATCCACCTACAAAACCCAGAAATATTATATTCAGATAACTAGTGTCAGACTCTACTGTCTCAACATCAGAACTACATTTTCCCGCAGGATTGTTCATATCCAGATTTGCCAGTCCGACATTAATAGCATATTCTGAGGCATTGGAATTAATATTATTCTCAGGTGATATATTTGCAGTTCCCATTGACAGCCTCTCATCCGCCGCCGCTCCCGTCAGCGCCACCAAACTACCCGGCTCCGCGTAGAAGCTCACATCCGTCGGCGGAAGACACCGACCATCTTCACAAGTCATAAACAATAAATAACCTTTGATCGGTTTGCTGTCATCCGTCGTCTTAACTCTTTGCTTGAAGTCAATTTGATTTTTGAATTTAATCACCTCCATGTCAAAAAACTTATCGTAGCCAGCCTTCCGGTAATCACTGATTTCTTCGTTCTTGCCGACCAGCGTGAAAGCATCGGAAGGGTCGTAATTAAATTCCGTTTTTTGTGGACCGTCATCACTCGGCAGATACTGAGAATACACGTACCAGCCTTCGTCGATCTTCGCCTGATAAGTCAGGTCATAAAGACCATCAGCGACCTTCTCAATCTTCATTTCCCATTTGACGGGATTCAGAATTCCGGATTCGATATTGGCCGTCGCCGAAGCAGGTGTCATTTCCACCGGCTCGGGGGTAGTTTCTGCTTTTTTAACGGGTGTGGTTTTTAGTTCGGGCGTTACCTTTTTTATTTCATTTTGCGCGATTTCAGTCCTGGCGTCCGCTGGCATCGGTACCGTTTGTGGAACGGAAGGAGCAGGTTTTTCGGCAGCGGGGACAGCAACGTCCGGTGTGGGGGCAGGTGGTGTTTCCACGATTTCTTTAACCGCAGTCCCCGTTCCGCTACCGTTATCCGTGGCCGCTCCGGTTTTACCGGACATTTTATTTTCCAGTGTAAACTCAAAATCTACCATATCCGGTGGCAAACATTTGGTAGCATCGCAGGTCATAAATTCGAAATAACCAACGATGGGTTTGCTGTAATCCGTGATTTTTATTTTTTGGGTGAAAACGGCTTTTTTATAAAATTTGATGACATTCATGTCAAACAACTCATCGAACCCTTCTTTTTTATCACCCGTTTCGGTATTTTTTCCTACGAGGCTGTAACCCGCATCTTTTTCAAATTCAAAACTGGTACGAACCGGACCGTCGTCACTTTCCAGATATTGGGAATAGATCGACCATCCGTCGTCGATGGTCGCCGTAAAAATAAGGTCAAATTCTCCGTCTGCGGTTTGCTCGTGGGTAGTGACCCATTTGACAGGATTATGGATTTGGGCAGAGAGATTGGTGAAG
>CAKZUV010000340.1 GCA_937921555.1 uncultured Saprospiraceae bacterium | reverse complement strand
TCATTCACGCCGACCATCTGTACCCGGTCCAGACAATAATTTACCCGGTCCAGTTTTTCCTTTTTTGTTTTATTGGTAAACATATCCAGCGGAAAGCGGATATTTTCTTCTACGGTCATGGAGTCAAATAAAGCCGATCCCTGAAACAACATACCTACTTCCATACGGATGGCCCGTTTGGACTTTTTATCCATGGCGGTAAAATCCCGGTCTCCATACATAATTCTCCCCGCCGTAGGTTCCAGGAGTCCTACCAGCAACTTCAGTAATACCGTTTTTCCTGCACCACTTTTTCCAATAATCAGATTGTTCTTACCTGCGTAAAAATTAGTGGAAATTCCTTTTAATACCTCGGTCTCTCCGAATGATTTGAAAATATTTTCAGCAACGATCATAATTTTTTATTGGGTTAATAACATAGCGATCAGGTAATCTGAAAGCAGAATCATGATATTACTGTAAACCACCGCCTGCGTACTGGCAGCACCTAATTCGATACTTCCTCCTTTCACATAAAATCCCTGATAAGCGGCTACACTGGTCAGAATAAACGCAAAAACCAGTGCTTTCACAAACATCATAAAAACGTTATAGGGCACAAAAAATGATTGTAATCCCAGAATATAATCGGCCTGTGTTATCATTCCGCCCACTACACTGGCGATCAGTCCTCCCATGATACTCATAAATGCTGCAATACATACCAGCATCGGAATGACGACCATAGCGGCCAGAATTTTTGGCATAATCAGATAAGCTGCCGTGTTTACACCCATAATTTCCATGGCATCAATATGTTCTTTCTGACGCATTCCTCCGATTTCGGCAGCAATATTCGACCCCACTTTTCCCGCCAAAACGAGGCAGGTAATCATCGGTGCCATCTCAATAATGGTCGTGTCCCGAACAATATAACCAATGTAATACGGCGGAATAAAGCTATCCTGCAACTGATAAGAAAACTGAACTGCGGTCACCGCTCCGATAAATACAGAAATCAAACAGACAATGACCAGTGAACCAATACCAATATCATTCATCTGGCGCATCATTTCCTTCCAGTACATGGCGGGCTTCTCAGGCCGGGCAAACGCCTGATTCAATAATAGCAGATATTGACCAATATGAAAAAATAAGGTTTTGAACATAGATTTTTATTCCTGAGGAATGTTGAAAATGGGCCGCAAAAATAAAGAAATAACTTTAGACTTTTTGAAGCTGTTTAAAGTTAATGCGTGGTTAAAATATGGTTTATTTGCTCGCCGGCGTTCTTTTAACGTAGTTGGGCCGTATTTGGTTAAGAGCTTGTCCAAATTTTCATGATTGTGCGAAATTGAGGAAATTTTATTTTGAATAAGGCATGAAGGAGTATACTACTGAACCGCAAGCGGACGGGTTGGCTGAGCGATGCCATAGCATCGACGAGGCTTTTTAACGAAATTCAGGATAAAATGTGCCAATTGTAGCCAATTAATGGAGGTTTAGACAAGCTCTAAGGAGAGTTCGTTCTTTTTTTTTATTATTGTCAAAAAAAAATATGAATATCATCATTACGGGAGGTACCAAGGGAATTGGTCGCGCCATCGCCGAAAAGTTTGCCCGGCAGGGTTTTAATCTGGCAATTTGTGCGCGGAATAACAACGATCTGAAAGATTGCAAAAAAGCATTAGCGGAAACTTATCCTGATATTCAGATTCTGATTAAAAAAACAGACATGAGCAAGCCTAAACAGGTGACTGCTTTTGCTGATTTTGTCAAAAAACACTGGAAGCAGATAGATATTCTGGTCAATAATGCGGGCGTCTTTCTACCCGGCGAAATTCTAAAAGAAAAAGAAGGAACGCTGGAAAGTCAAATCAATACCAATCTTTACTCTGCCTACCACCTGAGCCGTGCCATCGCACCGGTTATGGTCCGTCGTAAGTCCGGCTATATTTTCAATATGTGCTCAATTGCCAGCAAGATCGCCTACCCCAATGGCGGTTCGTACAGTATTTCCAAATTTGCGTTGTATGGTTTTTCAAAAGTGCTCAGAGAAGAGCTAAAAGAAAAAGGCGTCCGGGTCAGTGCCATTTTACCGGGAGCTACCTGGTCGGCTTCGTGGGCCGGCGTGGATTTGCCGGAAGAACGACTCATGCAGGCCAGCGACGTGGCCGAAGCCATCTGGGGTGCCTGGCAGATGACCGATTCGGCAGTGATGGAAGAGATTATTTTAAGACCACAGCTGGGAGATTTGTGATTTACAGACGGTTGTAGTATCAACAAATTAGCCCTCTTTTTTTAATAAAAAAAGAGGGCTAATTACTAGACTTTATTCCCTTTAATTTGTTTTTTAATCATCTTTACTCGCAAAGATCGACTTATCTTCCGCTCTGAAAACGTACGCTCCTCCCTTTCGGTCCGACTGATAAGCACCAATAAAGATATCTTCTCCCGACATCGCGACACTGCTGCCAAACAAGTCCCTCGGGGAACCATCCATGGCATTCATTTTATTGGCCAGTCCCCAGTTGTCTGCTCCGTCTTTGTCTTTTCTAAAAAGATAGGTGGCGCCCATACCCATTTCGTGGCCTTCGCTGCCTGCCAGTAAATAGTCTCCACTCATTGCAATGGTCTTCCCAAAGCGATCATCGGTTTTCGCATCCATCGGCTGAATCTTTTTTACTTCTCCCCAGTTATTCTGACCACCAAGATTTTTATCAAAAATATAAACAGCGCCCATAAATCCTTCTGCTCCGTCAGCTCCTACCGCCAGATAATCTCCTGAAAGTGCCAGACTGCTGCCAAATTTATCTTTGGCTTTTCCATCCGAAGAAAAGATTTTTAACGTCTGATTCCAGCCCGTTTCCTTTTTCTCAAAAATAATGATGGAACCTGCCTTGTTATCCCGGTTAGCACCAACGACCAGCGTATGTTCATCCAGCACGACACTGCATCCAAACCGGTCATTTGCCGCGCCTTCCTGATCGTGAATCTTTGTCTCAAATTCCCACTGATTATCTATTAGTTCAAAAGTATAAACGGCTCCGGCGGATCGTCCTTTGTCATCTTCTCCGTAAGCACCAATCGCTATACGACCATTATTGACCGAAATACTGGTTCCAAAATAATCTCCGGAAGTCTTATCAGGTGCCGTTATTTTTTGTACCTCTTTCCAACTATTATCGCCTTTGGCCTGTCGCTGAAAAACATAAATAGCCCCCGCAAAATCGTCGTTACCCTGCGCTGCTATAAAAGCATAATCTCCCTCAATCGCTACTTTTCCACCAAAATTATTAAACGCTTCTCCATCGGAAGCCAATAGTCGTTCTTTTGCAGTCCACTGGTCCGTTTTTTCATTCGCCCGGAAATAAATATAAGCGGCTCCGGCTTCCGGTCCCCGTTCGTCATCCGCCCACGCACCGATGATGCTGTAATTTCCAGAAATGGCCACCGACTTCCCAAAGTTGTCCTGATAATTCGTGTTTGCGGTGACGATCTTAGTTCCCTCTTCTGCTTCCTGAGCAGAGAGAAAAGTAGCATTGGATAACGAAAATATACTTAAAAATAAAGCCAGCGACAGCGGCTTGGTGCCTTGTAGAGTTCTCAGCATTCTGATGGTTATTTTGTGGTTATAAAAAACAGGAGACTTAAACTAGGGGAAAGTACAGATGGGAGATTTGTATGCTGTCAAAAACAACTTTTATGCCATTTTTTTAGATTATGCTTTAAAATTATGTCTCAACTCCCTGTATTTTGTGACAGATATACGGAAATTAAAAAGAGCGGCTCCACCTTTGTGAATCCGCTCTCTAAAATACTCCTCAATTTATTCTATGCTGTTTAGAAGGTGATCGACGTACGCTTTTGCGTCGTTCCTGCTTTAGTATTTAACTTCAGTAAAACATTGTACGTCCCTCTGTTGATCGTGTAGATGACTTCCAGTCGTCCAGTAGTTGCATTGAAATCATAATTCTCAATTGGACTACCATTGACCGTCAGCGTAATTTCAGATTTCGACTTTACATTTTTCACCACTCCTACGATCCTGGTCTTTGCCGTATTCGGATTAAACGGATCTGCGGAAGGCTGACTCGCCGTCAGGATGTCAATCTCCGGCTTGGCCAGTTTTACAGTTCCAATCTGGCCGGGCTTACTGTCTACCTTACCAGGTTTGTCTATTACCATCCGGATCGTCACCTGATCATTAGCTGTTCCGGATTCGTTGCGGGCAGCTGCAATCATTTTGTTATTTCCTCTTACCAGTCTTACCCTGGCCGTCATTGTCTTTCGTCGCCGGTCAAATTTAAAAGCAACAGATTTACCATTAACTTTCAGATCCATTTTCTTTTTATCCGTAACATTTTCTACCTTGACCGTCACTTCGTAACTGGATTCTTTCGTCGTTACATTTTTAGAAGGCACCGTAAAATTCACTTTGGGCTTTGCGATCTTAATTTCAGGCAAACTATATTTCACCGTTACAGATGCTTCGTCTCTTCCTCCTTCATTACTAGCCTTGAGTACGATCTGATTGTTCCCTTTAGCCAGCGTCAGGTCGGTCGTCACCCGGCCATTTGCGTATCTAAAATCATAGACTCTTTTTCTGTTCAGGTATAATTCCACCTGGTCTTTACGATCCACGTTCGTTACCGTACCCGAAAATTCTATCCGGGCCTGCTCCACTTTACTTCGGTTCCGTGGGGTGGAAATGCGCACCTTTGGTGGTGATGCTACCAAGATATATTCAACATCCACCCGGTCCTGATCGCTGCCATCCTGATTACGAACAGCAATTTCTATCCGGTTATTTCCTTTTCTCAATGTTACAGTACTGCTGATTCTGCCAGTACGACTGTTAAAATTAAAATCATACTGTTTTCGACCATTGACGTTGAAGTCAATCGCAGACTTACTGCTGACATTTTTAGTGGTCGCTCTGACATCAATCTGCGCTTTATCCGTCCGGCTGGAATTTCGGCCAGGCGTTGTAATATTCACCTTCGGTAATACAATCTGTTTTTCTATTTCGTAGTAAATAATCGTACGGTCTGAGCTGGTTCCGGCTTCGTTAGCCGCCACTATTTCAATTTCATTGCGGCCTTCTTTCAGGTTTGCATTTCCGGTAAAACGATCTCCCCGGTAATCAAATCCACTGATGCTTCTTCCGTTTACTTTGAAAAGAATATTACAATTATTATCCAGTGGGCCAATAGTTGCCTCGATCTTTTCCCGACTATTCTGAGTCGTATAAGGATCTCGGTACGGCCTGGTAATTTCTACCAGTGGCTTTATAAGTTTGACCCGCTCTTCCAGTTCGATATTCGCCTGATCGGATCGTGATCCACGCTGGTTTCGTGCCTCAATCTTAATACGGTTGTTACCTTCTTCCAGATAAATATCCGATTCAAAACGATTGCCCCGCAGGGAAAAATTATCTTGTCTGCGACCATTTACGGTGAAGTAAACATCGTTTCTGTTGTAAACATTTTCAATCGTTGCCTGCACCCGATACCGGTCCTGCTCTACCGTTTCGCGGTTGCGGTACGGTCGTGTAATTTTCACCGAAGGATACGGCGTAACGGGCGTTTCTATTACGGGTACATCTTCGATAACCGGATCATCTACCCGGGGCGGCGTATTTATTACCGGCTCCTCTTCTCTGAAGCGATCTACGTAAATGATGGTGACGGTTTCCCTATCACTACCGGCGGCGTTAAAGGCACTTACCGTTACGGTATTCTTTCCTTCCAGTAAATCAAATTCACTTTTTAAAATATTATCACTATAATCAAATGGTGTAGATTTACCGTTAACAGTCAAATCAATATCCATCGCATTATTTACGTGCTTCACCGATGCGCGAATAAACGCAGAAGGCTGGTAAATCGTAGTAGAATTTCTCTGTGGGTTGATGATATCTACCTCGGGCCCTTTCTGTTTGTGTTTTTTAGGATCAATGATCCATCGCAGGTTCAGGTTGGTATAATGGTGCCAGTCGTTATCGGTAGAAATATTATTCTGACGGTCGTACCTTACTCCGTCAAAATCATCGGTACGCGTAAAGGTCACTTTGTGTCCCAGTCCAAGAGAGAAACGGGGAGTTAACTGATATCCCAGTTCTACACCAGCTCCGGGCATAAATCCGATATTCCCAAATTCGTTACCCTGCGCATCACTTTCGTGATAACCATCCAGGACATCGTTTAACTGCCGGCGAATGACCGAACGGGAAGCGGTGGTATCAATTCCTGCATATCCGTCAGAATATAAATTTCCATCATTACCTTGCTGATCCGTTCTGGCCCAGTATCCTCCGATTCCGACGCCTCCAAAGAGGGAAAGGTTGATATTTGTTCTTTCTCTTAGTCTATTAAAATGTAAGACACCTTCCAGTCCGATTTCTCCAAAGTGGGTGCGGTTATTCTGGAAGACAAATCCAGTTTGACCACTGGCTTTGGTGTAGTCCAGGTCCCCGGTACCGTTTAATACCGGATTGCGGGTAATTCCGTAAGATCGCTCGTGGTCCAGTCCGTAACTTTCAGCGTAAAGCAAGCGTCCACGCAGATCGAAAGCGAACGTACTTCCGGGCCGGTAATACAGGTTTTTTGCCAGTGTTAATCCGGCGCCCCAGCCTTCGGTGGTAAAGGGAACATCAGACGTCTGGTAGGCCAGTCCTCCGTTGAGTCCAAAAGTCCAGTATCCGGGGGTTCGTGCGGTCGTCTCGTAATTAGAATTTTGTGCGTTCAGCATACTACCAAAAAGTAGCATAAAGAGCACGGGCGGTAAGAATTTCATTACATTTTTCATAGCTAAAGGGTTTGGTGAGTAAATATTGTTTATATAAAAAAATTTAAGGATTAGATTATATTAGACTTTATTCCAAAATAATTTGTATGCTCCCAAATGATCTTTTTGTCCATCTTTTCGGCTTTTTTATCGCCCATAGCTAGGCTATGCACTCTAAAAAGAGCCTCAATCTGATCAAAAATATCTATTTGGTTTCTCTACAAAACATTATGGAATTAAGTCTATTGTCAATTGTTACTTCTTAGACTGGAAAAGACTGAAAGGATTAAAAGGAGATATCGGCTCAAAAAGTGAAGGAAATTTTGTTTTTTAAGAAAAGTTGTTTTCCGAAAAGAACGGGTATTCATAGCAAGAATGAATATAAATACCTGATTTTCAGTAAAATTTGTAATTTTTTAATTAAACATCGAACAAAAGAGGGGAAAAATATTTTAACTAAATTTCGTAATAATAGCCTGTCAATTAACGAAGTATTAACGCCTTTTAAGAGATAAAAAAAGTCATTTCACCCTAAAACTGTTTTTTTATATTAAGAAGCTGTTTAAAAATTATTCCAATACAAACAATAAATCATAAATAAAATCAATGTTGCAATAGATTTTACCAATTGAGCATCCTCTTTGGTGGTATCTTTATCATAAAACCCATATATTTGTTATCGGTATGTTACAGGAGTATAAAATTTATCACTATTCACTAAATCAAATAATTTTTATCACTTCTCCCCCACGGTAATAATCCCAACCGAATCTTTTTAAAAACTCAGTTTCCTGGAAATTGAGCTATTTTCCATGAACAAAACTTACAAGATGTTATTCAGAATTTTACTAATCTTCTGTACGCTTTTTACCTGTTTTCAGGTAAGCGCACAGTTGACCCGAACCATTGACGGGTCATCCAATAATCTGCTTAATCAAGACTGGGGTTCTGCAGGGGCCGAATTAGGAACAATTACCTCTAACGGTTTTACCGATGGTATGAATGCGCCCGGAGGGACTACCCGACCTAATCCACGAGTCATCAGCAATACCCTTTTTGCTCAGACAGAACTGCTAAATGATCCATTACAGCTTAGTGATTTTATCTGGGTTTTTGGCCAGTTTCTGGACCATGATCTGACCGAAGTGCACAATAGCACGGTCGAAACAGCTCATATATCCGTAGATTTTGATGACATTCATTTCAATCCAGGCAATGCCCACGATAATGTACTGATTCAGATGAACCGCTCTATGCCCCGTTCAGGATCCGGTACGAGTATTAACAATCCAAGAAAATTCACCAATAGTATTACCAGCTGGATAGATGGTTCCAATGTGTACGGCTCCGACCAGGGTCGAGCAGACTACCTTCGGAGTTTTACCGATGGAAAATTAAAAGTATCTGCCAATAACCTGTTGCCGTATAATACCGATACCCACGAAGCAGACGGGCAAACAGACAGCGGAGCTCCACACATGGAAAATACCAATCCTTTTAATAATCTATTATTCGTGGCCGGAGATGCACGCGCGAACGAACAACCTTTGCTCGCTGGCTTTCATACGCTTTTTGTCCGGGAACACAATCGTCTGTGCGACGAATTTGCGACACAGCATCCAACCTGGAATGACGAACAACTTTATCAGCACGCCCGCCGGATGGTTGCCGGATATTTACAATCTATCACCTACAACGAGTGGCTTCCTACCATCGGCGTCCATTTACCTGCCTACACCGGGTACGACCAGACCGTTTATCCAAATGCCACAAATGTCTTTTCCGCAGCCGCTTTCCGTCTGGGGCATACACTGCTGAATAGTAATCTTCAGTTAATGGAAGACGACGGAACCCATCTGGGTTCGATCACCCTGGCAAATGCTTTCTTCAATCCCGCTTTGGTAGCCGATGTGGGCCTTGAACCATTCTTTAAGGGAATGGCGCAGCAGGTAGAACAAAACATGGACGGTAAAGTCGTAGACGATGTCCGTAATTTTTTATTTGGACCTCCGCAGTTAGGACTGGGTGGACTGGATCTGGCAGCAATCAATATCAACCGAGGACGTGAGAGAGGTTTATCTGATTTTAATACGATCCGAACTGATTTAGGATTGGCTCCTTACACTGATTTTAGCCAGATATGTTCCGATCAGGAAGTGGTTACTATTCTGGCCGGACTGTATGATAATGTCAATGACATTGATCCCTGGGTCGGAATGCTGATCGAAGATCACATGGCGGATGCACTGTTTGGTGAAACGGTGATGGCCGTCATGCTACAACAATTTCAGGTACTGAGAGACGGTGACCGTTTTTATTATGAAAATGATCCCATGCTTTCTGCCAGCGAAAAGAACGAGATTGCCAATACGACTTTCCGGGATATTATCATGCGAAATACGAATCTTACCTTTATGCAATCCAATGTATTTGAAGCGATGCCACATGATTCTATCTGTGTGACGGGTGCGGGTACACTCCCCTTGTTTGGAGACATCCACACATTTACGGGCGTTCCGGTAGAAGGGGTAAATATTGAAATCAGCAACCCCGCAGAAGCTGTTCTGGAAACGGTTATTTCCGGTCAGGGAGGCACTTACAATTTGAGTGATAAAACAACCTGTAACAATTATTTTATTACGCCTTCTTTCGCAGGAAATGATATTCGCGAAGGACTAGACAGCTGGGATCTCGTATTGATGATTCGCCATATTCTGAGAATCAGTGATTTCGATACTGCTTATAAAACCATCGCTGCGGATATCAATCGTAATGGTCAGGTGACCGTTGGTGATGTGGTGGAATTACAACGAGTCTTGTTATACTACGAAAATGAATTTTCCAATAATACTTCCTGGCGTTTTGTCGATGCGGGCACCGATTTTCCCGATGCTTTTAATCCTTTTACGAATGAGATTCCGGATTATACTTTCGTAAAACTATCAGAATACAATAATGAAAATCAGTTTGTTGCGCTGAAAGTTGGTGACGTAAGCGGAAACGCCGATCCAAGCAATCTGCAGACGGGTGATACCCGTACGGACGAAGCGCTTACCTTTACAGTGCAGGATCAGGAACTGGTAGCCGGTGAAACCTATACAGTGGATTTTACAACGGAAGATTTCAAAAATCTAGTGGGTTACCAATATACGTTAAACTACGAACCGGCTATGCTGGAATTTGTGGAAATCAACACGGGGACCCTGGAAAATTTAACGGATAAAAACTTTGTAATTCTAAAAGAAGAGGGAGCGATTAATACCAACTGGTTTTCTGCTACGGCAATTACGACCGAGGGATCAGCAACTCCTTTTTCCGTCACTTTCCGGGCGAAGCAAAATGGTTCTTTAAAAAACCTGCTCAGTATCAACTCCCGCTACACCAAAGCAGTTGCTTACCAGGATAGTGAAATTGCGATGAACGTAAAACTCAATTTCCAGGTAGCCGATCAGCTGATTGCTGCTAATACTTTGTCATTGTACCAAAATAATCCAAATCCATTTAACAGAGAGACCAATATCGGTTTTAACTTGCCCGAAGCTACGTCGGCAACCATCGAATTTTACGATGTGACGGGGCGTCAGCTTTTCCAAATCAGCAGAAATCTGGATAAAGGGTACCACGAAATTTCAGTTAGCCGTGCGGACCTGAATGCTAGCGGTGTTATTTATTACCAGTTGCATACGCAATATGGTACGTTGACTAAGAAGATGATTGTGAGGTGATGTTGAGGTGTTTATTTGTTTAATCAGTAAATTGATATTCAGCAATTTTAAGCAATTTTTTTCAAACAACTTTTCTATAAAAAAGCCCGGGCAGACTTTCTGTTCGGGCTTTTTTCATGGTCAATAATACGCTTTAGTAAACTTATCCATTTGTCTATTCCCGGGGATTTACCGAACTTTCCCAAAAATAAAAATCTATGTCCTACCCTAATCTGCTCCGTCCACTCGATCTTGGATTTACTACACTAAAAAACCGCGTCCTCATGGGTTCTATGCACACGGGACTGGAAGAAGAAAAAAATGGTTTTGAAAAAATGGCGGCGTATTTTGCGGCCAGAGCACGCGGTGGTGTGGGACTGATTGTAACCGGAGGAATCGCTCCTAACCGTGCGGGCTGGGTCGGTCCTTTTGCCGCCCGGATGGCGACCAGTTCAGAAAGCAAAAAACACCAGGTCATTACCGAAGCGGTACACGCAGCGGGAGGCAAAATCTGTTTGCAAATATTACACGCTGGCCGGTACGGTTATCATCCGCTGGCCGTCGCCCCTTCTGCCATCAAATCTCCTATCTCTCCTTTTCGTCCGTGGAAGCTGAGCAACAGCAGCATTAAAAAAACAATCAAAGACTTCGGAAATACGGCTGCGCTGGCGAAATCTGCGGGTTACGACGGTGTGGAAATCATGGGATCAGAAGGCTATCTGATCAACCAATTTCTGGTCAAAAAAACCAACCACCGCACCGACGAATGGGGCGGCAGTTACGAAAACAGAATGCGTTTTCCCATCGAAATTATCAAAGAAGTAAGAAAGCAGGTCAGCAGTGATTTTATCATCATCTACCGATTATCCATGCTCGATCTGGTAGAAGACGGGAGTACCTGGGAGGAAGTGGTTCAGCTGGCCAAAGCCGTCGAAGCTGCCGGCGCGACGATCATCAACACCGGGATCGGCTGGCACGAAGCACGGGTGCCGACCATTGCGACTTCGGTACCCCGTGGCGGATTTAGCTGGGTCACCAAAAGAATGATGGGAGAAGTTACCATTCCACTTATCACCACCAACCGGATCAATACGCCCGAAAAAGGAGAAGAAATCCTGGCTGCCGGACACGCAGATATGATTTCTATGGCCCGTCCATTTCTGGCAGATCCTGATTTTGTCAATAAGGCCATGCAAAATAAAGCCGACGAAATTAATACTTGTATTGGCTGTAATCAGGCCTGTCTGGACCACGTTTTTAAAAGAAAGACGGCAAGTTGTCTGGTCAATCCCATCGCCTGCCACGAAACCGAACTGGTCATCAATCCCGTCAGTGCAGCTAAAAAAATTGCGGTGATTGGTGCCGGCCCCGCCGGACTGTCCGCAGCTACGGTCGCAGCGGGTCGCGGGCATCAGGTGGATTTATTTGAGGCAGCTCCGCAGATTGGCGGACAATTTAACCTGGCCTGTCAGATTCCGGGAAAAGAAGAATTTTTTGAAACGATGCGGTATTACCGCAAACAGATTGAACTGACGGGCGTCCGATTACATTTATCTACTAAAATAACCGTAGAAGACCTGAAAGGAAAGGGCTACGATGAGATCATTATTGCGACGGGCGTTATTCCCCGTAAAATCAATATTCCGGGGATTGATCATCCCAAAGTGATGAGTTATGCGGAGGTACTTGAAAAAGATAAAGTGGTGGGTAATTCGGTGGCCATTATCGGAGCGGGAGGAATTGGTTTTGATGTTTCTGAATTTTTATCGCAGGATGGAGATGAACCTACTTCTTTGAATACCGCCGCTTTCATGAAAGAATGGGGCGTGGATATGGATTTAAAATCCCGGGGAGGACTGATTGCACCGGCTCCGGAAACTTCACCCCGCAAAATTTATCTTTTACAACGAAAACATGGAAAACTGGGGGCAAATCTGGGTAAAACAACGGGATGGATTCACCGGAGCAGCCTGAAACACCGGGGAGTTGAAATGATCGCGGGTGTAAAATATTTAAATATAGACGACCGGGGCTTACACCTGGAAGTAGATGGAGAAAACAGCGTGCTGGAAGTGGAAAATATTGTCGTTTGTGCCGGACAGGTTTCAGTACGGGATCTGGTCGGTCCTTTGCGGGAAAAAGGAAGTAATGTTCATCTGATCGGAGGTGCAGAGGAAGCGGGTGAACTGGATGCCAAAAGAGCGATCGATCAGGGGACCCGACTGGCAGCGAGATTGTAGATTTTTGATGTTGATTTTGCAAGGTTGCTATTCCGAGGCTTGATTTGGGTGACTTTCTGTTTGTTCGTAATTTCTACTTTTTTATTGAAGATTTCTAAAACATAGCAGTGAGCTTGCTCTAAATTTTTTTTTCGCGCAGAGGAGCAGAGGGCGCTGAGCGGACGTGTATATCTTTTATCGTGAAGATGGTATACAGGTGATTTTATAAAATGCGTTTCGAAATTTTAGAATAAGCTCAACAAGCGAAGCGATTCAACAACTCAACAAGCGAAGCGATTCAACGATGAGTTTGCTCCATAGCCGTCAGGCTATTAATTAAACAAACTTACAAAAAACGAAGTTAAGATGGAATGGATATAAAAAATTTTGATTCAAAGAGACTGCTGGCTGAGTTAGAAAAGTGTTTTTCAGGTCCAGAAATGGAAGAGCTGGCGCGAAGCAGTAAGTTTATTCAGCGAAAGACTTCTCGGTTAAGTGGAA
>CAKZUV010000339.1 GCA_937921555.1 uncultured Saprospiraceae bacterium | reverse complement strand
TACCATTACCGGAACCACCGGCAAATTTGTGGATGTCCAGATTTATTTTCCACGCAGTTCCTTCCGCAATGACCGGCCAACCTGGCTGGAAATGAATGGCTACCGGTTGCACCAGGAAATTAATCCGGATAAATATGGGATAGGAACGCCGTGTATGGTCATGGCTTTTAAACAGGACGAAGATATGACGTTTGCCGTGCCAATGGATGCAATTGAGCTGGGAAATACCGGGACACGAACGTCTTTACTATTACCCACGGGAAATTATACGCTGTTACTAAACGATGGAAAACAGGCGAAGCAGGTAGAATGGGTGGTAGAGTGATTCTGAATGAGATAGTTTAAAATCATATTTGTCCGCGCTTTTCGGTAATCTGCTTTTTTTTCCTATTTTTATTAAAAAATGATGTACCGTCTCACCTTTCTTTTATTACTTTACACCATGAATTTTTACGCACAGACCCACCACCCTGACTATAAATCCTTTGAGGATTATCCCGTTTACGAAAAGTATGATCTGGGACTTACTTACACCGCAGCCGCCAGCACCTTTAAGGTTTATTCTCCGGCAGCCGACCGGATGAATCTCTATATTTACGCCGACGGTCATACGGATAGTCAACTGGAAAAGCACACCATGACCTTGGGTGAAAAAGGGGTTTGGGAAATCACTCTGCCGGGAGATTATCACGGAAAATATTATAATTTTCAAATCAGGGCCGGCGGACGTACGCTCAAAAGAGTACCCGATCCCTACGCAAAAGCCGTTGGTTTGAACGGAGAACGGGCAATGGTGCTGGACCTTGCAACCACCAATCCACCGGGCTGGGAAAACGAAAAGAGACCTCCACTCAAAAGTTTTAATGATATTGTTATTTATGAACTCCACATCCGTGACTTGTCCGCGCACCCCGAATCGGGCATAAAAAACAAAAGAAAATTTCTGGGACTCGGAGAAACCGGCACCAAAAACAAAGAGGGGGTAGCCACGGGGCTGGATCACCTGAAAGATTTGGGCGTGACCCATGTTCATCTTTTGCCCAGCTTTGATTTTATGGAGCGTAGTGTGGACGAAGCCCATCCCATCGAAAAATACAACTGGGGCTACGATCCTCAAAATTACAATGTTCCGGAAGGTGCCTACGCGACGGACCCGTACGATGGGGCGGTACGAATCCGGGAATTTAAAGAGATGGTGCAGGCTTTGCACGCCAACGGTATCCGCGTCGTAATGGACGTGGTATACAACCATACGGGGATGACTCAGACATCGGTTTTTAATCAAATCGCTCCGGGATATTATTACCGGTTTTGGGAGGACGGAAAGTTTGCGGATGCTTCGGCTTGTGGTAATGAAACCGCTTCGGAAAGACCTATGGTCCGCAAATTTATTTTTGAATCTATGCTCCACTGGTGCCGGGAATACCACATTGATGGCTTCCGGATTGATTTGATGGGCATTCACGATATTGCGACAATTAATACGACTACCTGGGTTTTACAAAAAGAAATTGACAAGAGTATTTTTGTGTACGGAGAGGGTTGGACGGGTGGTGACTCTCCCCTGCCCTACGAAGATCGGGCACTGAAAATTCACGCGCCCAAACTGGAAGAGGCTGCGGTGTTCAGCGATGATATTCGCGATGGTTTGAAAGGAGGTGTTTTTAACGCAAAAGAGAAAGGATTTGTAAGCGGCGCGCCTAACCTGGAGTCAACGGTTCGCTTCGGTGTAGTGGGCGCAACGTTTCATTCGCAGATTGATTACGGGGCGGTGAATTATTCTGATGCACCTTTTGCCAACCGTCCAGACCAATGTATTATTTATGCTTCCTGCCACGATAATCATACGCTGTATGACCGGCTGGTTAACTCGACCGAAGCCGACGAAGTAACCATCGGAAAAATGCACCGGCTGGCCAACGCAATCGTTCTGACGAGTCAGGGCGTTCCGTTTTTGCACGCAGGTGCAGAGATGATGCGTACGAAAAATGGTATTGAAAATTCTTATAAATCTCCCGAAAAGTTTAATCAGATTGACTGGTCAACTAAACAAAAACATTTAGACCATTTTAATTACTATAAAAATTTGATCACCCTGCGACGGGAACATCCTGCGTTCCGGATGCCGACTTCAGAAATGATTCAAAAACATCTGGAATTTGTGGATGGTACGCCGACCAGTGTCGTCGCTTTTCAGCTGAAAGATCACGCCAACGGAGATGACTGGAAAAACATTCTGGTTGTTTATAATGCCAATCCGGAAGAAACTACGATTGATTTACCGAAAGGAAAATGGCAAAAATCGGTCTGGGAAATGGATTTTGGAATGGAAAAACAGGAACAGCAGTTTCTGGAAGGATCGGTGGCTGTTCCGGGGATTGGGATGGTTGTTTTGGTGGGGAAATAGGCATGTAATCAATATTGGATATTGGATATCCGATATTGAATATTCATTTTAATCCTCATTTCGGAAACAGTCTTTATTTCTTTTTCTGCCATTTAAAATATGGCGATTGGAAAAATTTTATTATCATTTATAATACCAGTCCGGAAGAAACTACGATTGATTTACCGAAAGGAAAATGGCAAAAATCAGTCTGAAAAATACCGAAAGCTATTGGGCGTCATACCTTTAAACTACGTTTCACGATTAACCGAAAATCAATATCCAACATTCGATATCCAACATTCAATATTCACTTAATCCTCATTCCCAAACAAGTCTCTGTTCTGTTTTCTGCCGTTTAAAATAGGCTGCGGCCTTGGCGCTTCGTCCCAGGTATGCTGAAAGATTTTTTCGACGGCAATCCAGCGGCCTTTTTTGAGTTCGTAGCCACGATAAGAGCCATCGGGTAAAAAGGTTTCCTGGCCGTATTCGTTGTTGGCGGGAAGGACGTTGTCAAAAATAAGGAGGCTAAGGTAATCGTCATAATTCAGGCGAACGGAAGTAGCGGCGCTGTAATTCAACACAAAACGGTTGTAAGCTAAATCGGGCCGGTCTTCTTCGGTCGGAAAAAAAGTCGGGTCGCCAAAAATGGGACGGTCGTTGTCAAAATATAAAACCTCCACTAATTTCCTTTTGGAGAAAAAACGGTATCCATCCGCACCGAACAGTAAGTAACGGTTACCTTCTTTGGTTTTGTATTCCTTGATATTATAATAAAGCGCACCGTACCAGTTATCTTTGGTCATCACCTCGTAGGGCAAATCCTCCATAGCAAAAGTTTCCGACTGATCTTCCAGAACGTGTACTGTTGGTTTTTTACCGGCCACCTGGATGATTCCGAAGTATTGGTATTTGTCAATATCTTCGTACAACTGCCACGTAAAAATCCGGAACGATTTGTCTTTTGGTGACAGAATCGACACGGAAGTCAGCGAATCAAAAGGATATTCGAAAGAACCGGGCTGGTCCAGCGTCTCGGTTAAAGTTATCTTAATTTTTTCGGCGGCTGCCGTTCTCTGGGCCGGCAGGGTATCAGAAAGTAACGTGTACCCCAATTCGATCAGTTGTCTTTCGATGTCCTGAAAGGGTAATTGTTGTGCCGTACACAGGCAGGGAAGGAATAATAGCAGTAATAGGTGCTTCATTTTACGGTGAATTTTGTACCGCAAAGATAACGAAGATTGGGGAAGTTTTATTTTAAAAGCCAACCGAAGGCAGCATACTTGGCTTGCGTAATTCCAATAATTATTCGTGGCCAAGCATTTTAGCTATTTTATCATAGTATTCTTGTGATAATACCTCCGTCCACGATGTTGGTTGCCCGCCACCATATAAAGCTAAATACGTTACATCACTTGTTTTCGTGGAAGAGTGCCAGTGTTCAGTATCTTTTTCACATTTGATTACATCACCTTCTTTCAGAATTATGGGGTCTTTTCCTCTTTCCTGATAATATGCTTGTCCATCTACAATTATCAAAACCTGCGCCGTACTGTGCTTATGCCAATCCAAAGTTGAATTGGCCTTAAAGGTTGCCTTTGTAATGTTATAACCTAATTCGGTATCATCGTGAATAATGGCATTCAGCCAGGCTTCTCCGATGTAATGTGTATTTGGTGCTTTGATGCCCTCAGTTTGATAAGAGGTAATAGGGTATGCTGCATTTTGGGAACATCCCGAAAATGAGGTTAATATTAACAGGGCAATAATTAAAAATTTCATTTTGTTTATTTTTCATTTTTTACGGACGTACAACACCAAAAGACAATCTTCGATTACCGGTGTCTCCTTCGTTTGTTATTTTTATAATCTTCAAAAATAAACGATCCCAATCCGTCCAGACTACTGTAAAATGCTTTACCATTATTGGCTTTGGTAAATTCCTCCACGAATCGCTTCAGATACGGATCGCGGGCAATCATAAAAGTAGTGATAGGAATATTGGACTTGCGGCAACGGGTCGCCAGATTGAGGGTCCGGGCGATGATTTTTTTATCCAGCCCAAAACTATTTTTGTAGTACTTTTTTCCTTTTTTAATACAAGTCGGTTTCCCGTCCGTAATCATAAAAATCTGCTTGTTGGGATTCCGGCGTTTACGCAGAATATCCATCGCCAGATCCAGTCCGGCTACGGTATTGGTATGAAAAGGCCCTACCTGCAAATAGGGCAAATCTTTTACTTCAATCTGCCAGGCATCGTTTCCAAAAACAATGATATCGAGTGTATCTTTCGGGTAGCGCGTGATGATCAATTCGGATAGTGCCATGGCCACTTTTTTGGCGGGCGTAATCCGGTCTTCTCCGTAAAGAATCATGGAGTGCGAAATATCAATCATCAAAACGGTACTCATCTGACTCTGGTAATAGGTTTCACGGACCTCCAGGTCGGAATGATTGAGTTGAAAATCGTCGATTCCGTGGTTGATTTGTGCGTTGCGGAGCGACTCGGAGACGGCCAGTGAATCGAGCTTGTCGCCAAATTCGTAGGGACGTAAATCGGAGGTATAATCGTCCCCTTTTCCGGAAGTATTGGTACTATGGTTTCCTTTTTTGGCCTTTTGCAGGTCGGTAAAAATATCTTCCAGCGCCTTCTGACGCATCGCAATTTCCATCTTGGCGGTAGGAACAAAGCCCGGATTTTTCGCATCCGGATTGTCAATCAGGCCTTTGTCGATCAGATCCTGAATAAAATCTGCCATCCCGTAATCTTTGGTCGTCAGATTATATTCCTTGTCCAGTTCGGTGAGCCAGCTGAGCGCTTCACTGACATTCCCGGAGGTATGAATCAGTAATTCTTTAAAAAGTTTGAGCAGCCGGTCGAAGATACTCCCCTCGCCTGCCCCTGGTATATATTCGCCAAATCGGTAACCGATCATAGTGTTATGTATTAGGAAGGTGTTTGAAAAAGAGTTTTATCTGGTAAACTCCGGGTTATAAACACGAATATCAAGGAAAAGGTTCGCAGGAAATTTCGTGGGTATTTAAACGGTTTTTTGGGTGGAAATATTGGCGTGTGTAATGAGCCTGCCGGTTTTTTACCAATTAGTCGATTAACTTACTTTTGAGAATCTTTACGTCCGAGGGAAGCCAACGGGCTAACAGCCAACAGCTAACTGGCATAATAGATATCTTTTAGGAATGGCAAATAAATAAGTGCAGATTCTAGGCGAACTATTTTTGCCTCAATCAAAGAAGCAAAATGAGAGTTATGCTGTGTATAATGACCATTTTGTTGAGGCAGAGTGAGGCAAAAAGAGGAAGTATAGAATCGTACTTTATTTATTTAACATTCCTTAGACAAGCTCTTATTTCAAATCAAAAATTTATATATTTGTCCATCTCATTTTACAACAAACATTGCTTATGAAAAATAACGATCTGTCCGTCTCCTTTTCAGACACAAAACCATTGGTTGCGCTGACTCTTTTACTAACCGGCGTGTTGTTGCTGATTTTTATTTTTGGTTGTAAAACCACCAAAGAAGTAGTCGCTCCGGTTACCACTGACGATGGCCTTATTACCTTTAATTTTCTTCAGCTTAATGATGTCTACGAAATTGCTCCCCTTGAAAACGGGACCGTTGGTGGAATGGCGCGGGTCGCTACGCTCCGTAAAAGACTGACCAACGAAAATCCGAATACCTTGACGGTACTGGCCGGAGATTTTCTGTCCCCTTCCCTCATCGGTACGATCAAAAAAGACGGAAAACGGATCAAAGGCGCGCAGATGGTCGAGGTGATGAACGTGACGGGAATTGATCTGGTAACTTTTGGTAACCACGAATTTGATATCAAAGAACAGGAATTGCAAGACCGGATCAATGAGTCCAAGTTTACCTGGCTGGGTACAAGCGTTCGGAGAATTAATACCAAAACGGGCAGGACTTCCAAATTTTATCAGGAGACAGATTCTACGCTTAATTACGTTCCGGATACCTGGGTCTGGGAAATTTCGGACGAGGACGGGACTTCCATCCGGGTTGGGTTTTTCGGGGCGACCCTCGATATGAATCAGGTGGATTACGTCGAATATCTGGACGTGACGAGCACCTGCCTCGAAGCGGTTCAAACACTTTCTTTGCAGACCGACGTGGTGATCGGTTTGACACATTTAAACGTGGCCGAAGATCTTGAACTGGCCGCAAAACTGCCACAGGTTCCACTGTTGATGGGTGGACATGATCATCACCATATCAGAGAAAAAGTGGGCAGCACACTGGTTACCAAAGCCGATGCCAATGCTAAAACTGCATACGTTCACACGCTGGTTTATAATAAAAATACCCGTAAAACGACGGTCTCTTCCAAGCTGATTGACATTAATGATAAAGTGCATTCCGACGAGGAAGTAAAGTCTGTAGTGAATAAATGGAAACGGATTATGGATGATAATTTGACGAAGGTCGTAGATCAGCCCTACGCCGAAATTTATTATACCAAAGTCCCGATGGATGCGCGGGAAGCGGTCAACCGAAAAGAGCAAACCAACGTGGGAAGAATGATCAACGAAGCCATGATGAAGGTGGCCAAAAGGGAGGTAGACCTTAGCTTTTTTAACAGTGGTTCTATCCGGATTGACGATCAGCTGGAAGGCCCGATTACCGCGGTAGATGTGTTCAGGATTCTTCCATTTGGTGGTCCGCTGGTAGAAATAGATATCAAGGGAGACCTTTTAAAAAAAGTATTGAACGAAAGTAAATCGCGGGTTGGACAGGGTGCCTATTTACAAAGAAAAAAAGTTTTTTACAGTGATCAGAAAGAAACCTGGATGGTCAACGGAGCACCGATTGAGGATGAAAAAGAATACCATGCCATCACCACTGATTTTCTTTTGAAAGGAATTGATTTAAAAACTTTGCACGTCAACGATCCGGGCATTACAAAAACTTACCGCCCCGATCCGGATGACCGCACCGACTTACGCAACAACGTAATTCTTACTTTTATTGACTACCTGAAAGGACTGCCGAGTGAGCGGGATTAATCTCAATGGCCGGATCATTCCGGCGGAGGAACCCTTTGCGGGTATCCACCACCGGGGCCTGAAATACGGAGACGGTTTATTCGAATCTATCCGGATGCTGGATGGAAAAATGCCGCTTTTAGCGAATCATCTCCGCCGCTTATTCCGGGGTATGAAATATTTAAAAATTGAAAAACCGAACCGTTTTAATACCGCTTTTTTCCGTAAGGAAATTAAAAAACTTACCGGGCCGGAGCAAAATACCCGGATCAGAATTTCGGTCTTCCGGGCGTCCGGCGGCTTATATACTCCCACCAACAACAAAGCAATCTACCTCATTGAATATCAAACACTTAAATCTAATCATTGGGAGTGGAAAAAGAAGGGTCTGATGACCAAAATTTGTCCGGTGGTACAACTTCCCGTCACGGCGTGGTCCGGATTAAAAACGACGAATGCACTTCCCTACGTTCTTGCCGGCTTATGGAAAAAATCCCAAAAGATTGATGACTGTATTTTATGTAATCAACGTGGTTTTATCGCCGAGGCGGGCAGTTCCAATATTTTTTATTATAAAAGTAAATCCTGGTTTACGCCTTCGGATCGTTCCGGTGCGATACAGGGGGTGATGCGTGATTATATTTTAAAATCATTTAAAAACAATTCATTTTCAATTATCAAAAAAGACATACTTCCCAAAGATCTGCTGGAGGCAGACGAAGCATTTGTAACCAACGCCGTACAAGGAATCAGGTGGATACGGGAGATAGATGGGGTCCGATTTGGCAATCAGGAAACGAAGAATATCTGGAATTTGTTTTTTGGTCCCCGTTCGCTTCTCGCTTCCTCAAACACATAGGAGCATCATCCCCGCTAAAGGAGGAATGCTAATTTTTCATCTTACCACCAACAGGAATACCAGCGGCATTGACAACCAAAAGGGAAGGTTTATTTAAAGGTGTCTGCTTCATTTTTCTGTATCCCAAT
Organism: uncultured Saprospiraceae bacterium; assembly: GCA_937921555.1. Lineage (GTDB taxonomy): Bacteria > Bacteroidota > Bacteroidia > Chitinophagales > Saprospiraceae > JALZUU01. Next base: position 5,176 of record CAKZUV010000339.1, on the reverse strand, counting down.
AATTGCGGTTTGTTGTTCAAATAAAATCTTTTTTCTAATTTGTGGTCAAATTCACTCATTTCAAAAAATTAAAAATGAATCAAATTCAACTTTACGGAGCCGATTGGTGTCCAGACTGCAGAAGGGCAAAATCCTTCTTAAAAGAAAACAACATTGCCTATGATTTTATTGATGTTGACCTGGATGAAGCAGCAACCAAAAAAGTAGAAGCAATAAATAATGGTAAGCGAATCATACCAACCGTGATCATTAATGGAAAATCTTATACCAATCCCACTAATGCTCAATTGGCATCGGTGCTGGGTATTAATGAGGATTTCCATATTATTGTTTACGGAGCAGACTGGTGTCCGGATTGTAGAAAATCAAAGGCATTTCTGGAAGATAATAAAATTAATTTTCAATATATAGAAATAGATAAACATGAATGGTCGATTCCAATAATAACCAAAATAAATAATGGCAAAAGAAAAATTCCTACCATAATTATCAATGATGATACAATACTGGTAGAGCCCGAAAACGAAGAACTCCGACAGGCACTTAAACTGGACAAAGTCAAGGAAGAAAGAATTTTTGACAGCATCATTATTGGCGGTGGAGCTGCGGGGCTTACCACTTCTATTTATGCCCAAAGAGACCGGTTTGATACCCTTATTTTAGAAAAGAAAACAATTGGAGGGAATGCATTTCTTACACAAAAGATTGAAAATTATCCTGGCTTTACGTCCATTTCCGGTCCTGACTTGATGGATAAAATGGAGGAACAGGCGAAAACCTATGGAGCGACCATAAAAACTGGAGAAGATGTAATTGCTATTGAAAAAGAGGAAGAATTATTCAAGATAAAAACGAAGACGCAAGAATATCTGGGCAAGACCGTAGTACTCTCTACCGGGTCAACCTACCGTCAATTAGGGATTCCCGGAGAAGCGGAATTAATAGGCGCTGGTGTACACTTTTGTGCTACCTGTGACGGTGCATTTTACCGAGAAAAAGATATAATTGTGATCGGTGGTGGCAACTCTGCCCTGGAAGAAGGAATCTTCCTGGCGGGATTTTGTAAAAGTGTAAAAATAGTGCACATTCATGCCGAGTTTACGGCAAGTGAAACATACACAGAAAAACTTTCCTCGGTTAAAAATATATCGACCTATTTGAATAAAAATTCTTTGGAATTTATCGCTGATGATAATGGCATATTCAAGGGACTAAAAATAGAAGACAACGAAACCAAAGAACAAGAAATATTACAGGCAGACGGCGTCTTTGTTTTTATTGGTTTAATCCCCAACACCAAACCTTTTGAAAACTTAATTGAGCTTGATAAAAGAGGTTTTATAAAAACAACAGGTCTGGCACAGACGTCAAAAAATGGAATCTTTGCTGCCGGAGACTGCAGAGAAGGTGCTATTGCACAGGTAGCAGCAGCAACTGGTGAAGGAGTTTTAGCGAGCTATGGAATCAAAAATTATCTTAAAGAAGTTGTTTAAAACAAATGATAAACAAATTTCAACCAGAGCTAAACAAAGTTTATTTTATTAATAAACACACGATGTTTCACGTCTTGGAAGGCAGTGGAGGGATAGAAGTAGATTTTAGAAGTTATCATGACTGGGGGGATAAATTAATTTTCCTGGAGAAGGGGCAATACATCAAGTTTTTATCAGAAAAATTTACCGTCAGAAAGGTAGAATTTGAGGAGACGGAAGTATTTCGTTGTAAAGATGCGAGAGTTCTGTTTAAGCATCTAATAGCATGGGGTTACATCAATTTCAGTGAATGTACCACTTGTCAGCGGTATTTAAATAATTCCATTTTTTCAAAACAGACAAGCAAAATTATTGATCTTTCTTCTGAGCAATGGTACTGGCAGAATCCATTTTGTGCCAATCAGGAAGAATATCAAATTATTTTTGATGTCAAAGAAATTATCGACCACGAATACAAGAATCATTTGTCAAACGAAAAAATTTTGGCACTTTTAGGTAAGCGAGGTTTTCATGCGCAGGCGTTATTTAAAAACAAGGTTGGAGCATCTGTTAAATCATTATTAGGAAGAAAGCGTTTTCTGGAAAGTAAAAAAAACATTGCATTTACTGACAAAAGTATTAAAGAAATCGCTTATGAGCTTGGATACAAAGATCCCGCATATTTCAACCGGGTGTTTAGTAAAAAAGCAGGAAAAACGCCAAATAAATTCAGGGAAGATATTAATTTTGAAAGCAGGGATACTTTTTTACCTGAGTTGTACGAGTTATTGAGAAAGCACCATAAAGCTCAACGCAAAGTAGGTTTTTACGCAAATAAAATGAATCTGCCCGTTAAGACTTTATCCAAAAAAGTAAAAGATAAACTCAATATTACCATCGGGCAATTAATCAGACGGGAGTTGGTAAATACGGCAAAACTCCTACTCCAAACCGATATGAATATCAAGTCAATTGCCAACGAATTAGGATTTGAAGAAGCCAATCATTTCTCTTCTTTTTTCAAACACCACACCTCCTTTGCTCCATTAGCGTATCGACAAATTTTCATAAAAAAATAAATTAAGTGCAATTCAATGGGATCTTTTTGTATGCAAGCAATTTGATTATTGCTGCATCTTTGCATTATGATAAACGCATAATTGCAAAAACATTATAGCAGGAACATGCTACTTTCTAACAAAAAAAATTGAACATTATGAAATTTGTAACCAAGCAGATACATGCTTATTTAGATTACCCAGTTGCAATCGCATTAATCGGGCTTCCTTTTTTACTATCTCTTGGCAGCTCAAATCCGCTTGCTTTTCAGTTATCGGTTATTACAGGTATTGCGGCATTTATTCTGACAGTTCTAACTGATCATCAATTAGGTCTTTTCAAAGTGATTTCATACAAAATGCACTTGATCGTAGATTTCTTAGTAGGCATCACTTTCATTCTCGCCCCATTCATTTTCGCCTTCGAAGGGTTGGATGCTTACTTCTATTGGTTAAATGGCGTTGCTATACTTTTTGTGGTAGGCATGCACAAACCCACCCTGGCAAGTTAAAAACCAACCCGTCAATTCAAAAAAAGGTTTGCTATTGCCTCGAGAACTAGTGCTACGGGGCTTAAGAAATGTGGATTGACTTACGCTTCAACCAAGTTCCGATTTTGCTGTTAGCTATGTTATGGAAAATAATTTAGCAAAACCGTGGATGGGAACCGTCCTGAAAGTAGCGGCAATTTATAATGTTATCTGGGGCCTTTGGGTCGGATTATTCCCAAATCATTTTTTTGAATTGACGGGTATGGCGTTGCCAACGCATCCCACGATCTGGCAGGGCATGGGAATGGTTATCGGCGTTTACGGGATTGGATACTGGCTGGCGAGTTACGCTCCGATTCGGCACTGGCCGATTGTATTTGTGGGATTTTTAGGAAAAATCTTTGGTCCGGCTGGTTTTGTTCTGAATTACCTTCTGGGAAAACTTCCGGGTGCTTTTGGTTATATGCTGATTACCAATGACCTGATCTGGTGGATTCCTTTTGCGGGAATTTTGCTGGCGGTACACCGGGCGGGTTGGCCGCTGAGGGATGCTGAGTGATTGGGTTTTGAGTTTTGAGTTATGAGTTTTGGGTTTTGAGACTCCTCTGAAAAGTTTTTTGTCGCGCAAAGGTGCAAAAATTTTTAACCTGCTTTCTAGGGACTGTACGGGGACGTGGATTAGCTCAAAGACCGAATACCTTCCATTACCTTTTCCAGTTCGGGGATCTCTTCTTTTGCGCATAGATTCATCAAAAATTCATCCTGCCGTCGTCCCCTGGCCATGGCGTCGGCGTAAGGCAACTGGGGCTGAAAAGTCACCAGCGAATACTTAGAGTAATAGTCCGGGAATTGATCTTCCAGCTGACGTTCCAGATTTCGTTTTTTTATAAAAATCTCGTCGTTTACTTTATCCTGCATTTCGTGGAAATTATCCAGTGCCAGATCTCCGATGGCCCGGGCATTCTCAATACGGGCAGCCTGAAATTCGGTAAAAATCTTTTCCCAGTTTCCTTCGTTGGCCCCCAGAATATCATCAAAAACCCGTACATCTTCAAACGATGCATTCATCCCCTGACCGTAAAACGGTACAATCGCATGGGCCGCATCGCCCATGACCAGCGTCCGCCCGTAAGCCTGCCACGGTGCACACCGAATCGTTCCCAGCGTTCCCGTTGGATTGGTAAAAAAGTCTTCCAGATAATCCGGTGTATGCGGGATCAGGGTCGGAAAAAATTTCTCAAAAAACGCCGCCACTTTTTCTTTGGTGGTCAAGTTGTCCAGTCCGTATTCTCCGCCGTAGGGGTGAAACATCGTTACCGTAAAACTCCCGTCCAGATTAGGCAAAGCGATGATCATAAATTCGTCCCGTGGCCAGATGTGCAGCGCATTTTTTTCAATCCGGTAAGTGCCACCCGGTCCCGGTGGAATCGTCAATTCTTTATAACCATGTTCCAGAAAAGATTGCTCGTAATTAAAGCGAAGTTTCGTGGTCTGTGCCATCATACTCCGACGGACCGCACTACCCGCTCCGTCCGTTCCAATAACGACCGCGCCCGTATCCGTAAAACTTTTCCCGGTCTTCAGATCAACTAACGCGGCGCTGCCTTGGTCCAGATTAACCTTATCACATTTGTGATTAAACCGTATATTTACGTGATCCATTTCATCAGCGGCATTCAGCAGCGCGATGTTGAGCGTACTCCTCGAAACGGAGTTGATATAGTCTTCGGGGCGTCCGCTGTACAGAGAATCAAAAGTTGGTCCGGCCAGCGTATGAATCTGACGACCGTGCATCGGAATACAATAATCCTTCACCGATTCTGCCAGTCCGGCCTGTTCCAAAGCCATCAGCCCCCGGTGTGAAAGCGCCAGGTTGATAGACCGTCCGGCCTCGACTCCTTCCTTGCGCATGTCGCCCCGTTTTTCGTACATCTGCACCTGATAGCCGCGCTGTCCAAGTCTGATGGCCAGTAATGTTCCACAAAGTCCGGCACCGATAATGATTATTTTTTGCATGATTTTATTTCTGATTTTAGTAATGGTCGAATAATAAGTTCCGCATTTTGGCAAGGGAATTTTGATTCAAGATGAGGCAAAAAACGTAGACGATGCCATAGCATCGGCGAGGCTTTTTAACGAAATATTGGATCAAAAG
>CAKZUV010000338.1 GCA_937921555.1 uncultured Saprospiraceae bacterium | reverse complement strand
TTGTAAGTAAGTGCGTTCACAAAAGCCCAGGCTTCGCTCAGCGTGTGGAATGCTTCCCCGATATTACCTTCGTTTAAGTGTCCCAGACTTTGGTTGATATAATGAATACCCGTCGCGGCGGCCACTAGTTCAAGTTCTTTGTATAAAATATCCCGTTGGGTATTTTTTGTTTCCATATCATTATTCACGATCGCAGTTCTGCCTGCTAAAAACGCCTCCATAATTTTGTCATTGCTGCCAGTAAAAGGATCGACCACGTTGGAGTAGTGACTCCAGTAACGATCTTCGCTTTCGCGGGCCTCGGGCCAGTTGGAGCTGAAGTCGAGTGGTGGATTAAAGTACCCGAAAGCTTCGTCCCAGTAGTGTTCCAGGTCCGTATAATTCTTTCCTTCTCTCAACATGGTATTCTCCACGTCGTCTCCCGTCCGGGCATCCGAAAAATAGGTATTGTAAATCTGGTTGTACATCACGGTTCCCATCAGACCTTTTTCGATCAATTGGGTAAATTCCCGTCCGTTGGCATCGACCATGATCGTGTTGCCACTATTTTCTCTTTCGATAAATCCGGCAACTCCGTTACTGGCATTCGTACCCGACTGGCTGACGGCCTCCGCTTCAGCAAATAAATTTTCCATAAAATTATTGTCCAGATCCGGCGCAAACGTCTTATCTCTTAATTGTTTGGTGGAAGTAAAATCAAAAAATCCATTGCCGTTATCACCGCTGTTGGCGTAGGCAGCATTTAGCGTAGCGGCAGAAATAGTGGCTTCTTTTCTATCCCCCTGAACCAGATAATTCTTTATGGCCGTTACCATATCCAGCCGTTCGTTCTGACCCGAATAAGAGACAGTCGTGCTGCCATTTCTTTCAAAATTATAACTAGCCGGAGCAGCAGTGAGTATCGGCTCAACCGTTACCGTGGTAACCGCCGTGGTGGTCTGACTGGCCGCGTCCGTTAGTTCAAAAGTAATATCATACGTATCGGATAACCTGGCATCCGCTGGAATTGTGTAAGTGAAACTGGTCTGAATTTCCTGTGCTCCAGCAGTGACGGGTAATTCCTGGCTGCTCTCTCCCGCGGGCGTTGCCGTTAAACTGCGGACCCCTGATTCTGCGACACCTGTAATGGTGACGGAAACGGTATTGGCCCGGACGGCTGCCACGGTTTCACTCACGTCCAGACTTAAAGTGTCGTTGTCGTCATTGTCTTTACACGCTCCGAATGTTAATAGCGTGATGGTTAGAAATAGATAGAATAGTTGGAAATTTTTAGGGTAATTCATATTCGTTTATCTTTTTAAAACTTACTTATGCTTATTTAGACTATTTAAAAATAAGAACACAAACATCGTAGAAGTTTTTCGTTTTAACAAGTTTCCAAAGCCAATTTTTTTAAATTTTTTTTCTGAGAAAATAATTCGGAATTTCGGTACCGGACAAAAAAAGGAGATACAAGCAATTGCCTGTATCTCCTCTGAAGTGCTAATGTCTTGATTAGCAAATTCTAATATAAATCAGATGTCCTAAGGACGCGTAACATCGCTGGCCTTAATCTTCTTTTGGCCTTTGGTCATCATGGCTTTCTGTACCGCTTTATAAGCATTTACAACACCACCGGATTTACTGAGCGCGCTGAAATCAACCAATTCGTCACCGTCTTTATGGCCCGGCTTTTTCACCTTTTGGTTAATCGGAGTAGTGGTAGACATCAGAATATCTTTCACCTGTTCGGCGGTCAGCGTAGGGAAGTACGAACGCAGCACTGCGGCGACTCCGGCGGTTACCGGCGCGGCCATAGACGTTCCACTCAGGGCCTGATAACCCTGGTCCGGAGTGGTAGAGTTAATCTGATAGCCCGGTGCGAAAAGATCTACGTTATCTTTGGCATAATTAGAAAAAGAAGCGACTGCATTTTCTCCTGGCTTCCAGGATAAGGCGCCTATTTCCAACCAGTTCTTGGCCATTTTCTTGCGGAACCAGCCACGCTTTTGGTAGCGGTCATTAGGGAAGTTATTTTCTTCGTCGGTATTCAGAGAACTGTTTCCGGCAGCGTGTACCAGCAGCACATCATTTTTAGCCGCATACTTAACGGCCTTGTCCACCGCTTCTTTGTCCCAGCTATATCCTTTACCAAAACTCATGTTGATGACCGAAGCACCGTTGTCCACTGCGTAAATAATTGCATTGGCTACATCCTTATCTCTCTCGTCACCATCCGGAACTGCCCGTACAGACATGATTTCAACGTTGTTTGCGACCCCCTTGATTCCCAGACCATTGTCTCTGACGGCAGCGATGATTCCTGCAACGTGTGTACCGTGCATCGCGTCGGGTCCCTGAACGTCCGCATTTCCATAGTCACGGTCGTAAGAGTTACTGTAGTCATCTCCGATCACAGAACGCGGATCGTATTCTGTGTTATAATAATAATTTAACTGGCCGCTGAAATAGTCAGAAGCACCGGCAATTTCAGAATCAATTTCTGCGAAGGTGGCACCTTGTCTTTCCATGATGTCAATAATCCGTGGCAACATACCCGCAACCTCCTCGTCGTCAGATTTAAAAGCCTTTAAATCTTCGATGGTGATCTCATCTTTACCAATACCGGACTTGATTTTTTTAATAGCCGACGCAAACATGATATAGCCTAATCCCTGCTGACTTATCTCCTCCCGCTTATCGTTGATTTCTTTCTCGAGTTTTTTGTAGCGATCATATTCTTTCTTTTCTTTCTTGGAAAGTGACGAAGGATCCACCCCTTTAAATTTTTTCTGGTAGTTGGCTACCAGGCGGGTAATTTCCAGCGTTTCGTGGTTGACATTTTCACCGTTTTTTCCACCGATAAAGTTCCATCCGTTAATGTCATCGACGTAACCATTTTTGTCATCATCAATTCCATTATCGGGAATTTCATCTCTGTTGATCCACATTACCTCTTTGAGGTCTTCGTGTCTGGGATCTACTCCAGAATCAATAACTGCCACTACTACCGTCTGAGAAGCGCGGTCTTTGAGCAGTTCTTTGTACATTTTTTCGGTGCTGACACCAGCCACGTTATCCTGGCTTTTATCTAAATTGAACCAGTTTTCCGGAGCTGCATCCTGAGCGGTTACTAAAAGTCCCGCTGACATAAAACCGGCAATAAATAGCGATTTGATTTTCATTATATAAATTAAGTTATGAGAATTAAGAAAGTACAAGCCGTAAAATTAGCTAAAAAAATAAACCAAAAGGGCCTTGAATTTCGTATTTTATAAAACAAAAGCTCATTTTGGGAAATTTTTCAATAAAAAACGGAGTTAATGCTAATGAAGTTTTGATCAAAAGCCGGGTTTTTGCGTTCTACGATAAATTTAACGAATTTTGTAGCCCATAAAGTCTAATCTGCCCTTAAAAATTCATTTTACTCATTTTCTAACCTGTTTTTATGAAAAAGTTATTGCTTTTCCTTATTGCCATGTCTCCATTTTTTCTTTCTGCTCAGCACTTTGAATTAGGTGCTAACCTTGGAGTGTCTTATTACGAAGGTGATTTGACCGTGTCTACGGTTGGTGGTCGTCTGGATCAGGTAAATTTTGGGGGAGGAGGTTTTCTCCGTTATAATATTAATAACTTTTTGGCGGCCCGTGCTTCCGTTAATTATGGCAGACTATCTGGAGAAGATGGTGGGGAGCGGGAAGACCGTAATCTGAATTTTTCTACCAATATCCTGGAATTTGCCGTTACCGGAGAATTTAACATTCTTGGATTTCAGCCTTATAATTTAGAAAAAGTATTTTCTCCCTTTATTTTTGCCGGCGTAGCCGTTTTTAATTATAATCCTACGACGATCTACCAGGGACAGACCGTAGAATTACAGCCCATCGGAACAGAAGGGCAGGGACTCACCGCCTTTCCTGACCGGCAGCCGTACAGTCTGACCCAGATTGCTATTCCGCTTGGTGCCGGATTAAAATATGCCCTCAACGATGCCTGGAATGTTGGGATCGAAGGTGGTATCCGGGTTACTTTTACCGATTATATTGACGATGTCAGCCTGACCTATCCCGGACGGGAACTACTCCTGGAAAATGGTGGTGAAATCGCAGCGGATCTTTCTGATCGCTCTTTGGAGGGACGGCCAGCAGGGACGGGCCGTGGTAATGCGGATGTAAACGATTATTATTTCTTTGCCGGAATTACGGTTTCTTATAACTTTCTGGATAACGGATTGGTGGGTAGCCGGGGCCGACGAAGAAGCAAGACGGGATGTCCGACTTTTTAGGATTACCAGAATACAAAGTTTAGTATCAAATTCCGAAAGATCCGAGCGACCTTTCGGAATTTTTTATTTGGAATGACCTTCAAATAAAACTAAAACATACCCGGCAATCCATTTAATCCGATTAACTTTGGGGCTGGTCCAGCCTGAGAAAAAATGGGAAAAATTTTAAAATTATTAATCGTATTCACCGCAGGAATTGCTTCCTGTGGACAAATCAATACACCGCCACAAAAGGTAATTGACTCCGGGACCGAAACATTAGATTCAGTACCACCACCGGACGAAATTAATCGTTATATACACACCGAATATTCGTATTTTGACAGCATAAGTAGTGGCCTGATTATACAAAATAGCTTTCCAAAAGGTGGCTTAAAATACACCGATTCTCAAGGAATTGAATATGTTTACGCTATATTCTGGACCCGGATAATCAATGATACAGATCATCCTTTTGACATTTTTCTTGAAATACCCGGAACTGCATTTGAGCTGCCATCTGCCACGGGCAACGCTGTTAAAATAGTTCTCCCAGCCGCAAAAATGCGTATTGACAAGGTATCTTTGTTTGATTATGGATTAACAACGTCAGATTTTTTGATAAACACCAACCTTCCGCACTTGGTTTCCTTACAAGAAAACATTAAACCGGGAGAAAAAAAATTCATTTACTTTATGACACTTTTTGAAAAAGGCCTGGAAGGGGTAGTAAGAGCAGGCCTGAAAATACAGGGCGAACGCCTTTTTTATAACATCAACGGCAAAGATATTCACGCCGGATTTTTTAATATTAAAGAATAAAAACAAATTTGGACCATCAGGATGGCATAAAAAAAACGCTCAAAAAATATTGGGGATACGATGACTTCCGTCCCTCACAAGCGGAAATAATAACTTCTGTATTATCCGGCAGAGATACCCTTGCCCTGCTACCCACCGGTGGCGGAAAGTCTATTTGTTTTCAGGTTCCTGCACTTTACCAGGAAGGTATTTGTATTGTTATTTCTCCGCTCATTGCCCTGATGAAAGATCAAGTGGCCAACCTGACAAAACGCGGCGTACCAGCCGTGGCCATTTACAGCGGAATGAAACACAACGAGATTGATCGTATTCTGGACAATTGCATTTATGGAGCCATAAAATTATTGTACGTATCACCGGAGCGACTGACCACCGAATTGATGAACGTCCGCTTGAGGCAAATGCCCGTCCGCTTGATAGCGGTAGACGAAGCGCACTGTATTTCTCAGTGGGGTTACGACTTCCGTCCTTCTTATCTCAAAATTGCGGAGATCAGAAGTCTCTTGCCCAAGGTGCCCGTTATTGCCCTGACGGCTACGGCTACGCCGGAAGTGGTAAAAGATATTCAGGAGAAATTATTATTCAAAAAAGAAAATGTTTTACAAAAAAGTTTTACACGCAGTAATCTGGCGTACGTTGTTTTTCAGGAAGAGGACAAGCTGCGTCGGATGCGGGAAATTCTGAATAGTGTTGGCGGATCGGGGATCGTTTATGTACGCAGCCGCAAGCGCAGTCAGGAGATTGCCGTTTATCTGGCAAAAAATAAAATCTCCGCTGCTTACTACCACGCAGGCTTAGAAACAGAGCGGCGCACGGAAATTCAGGAAGCATGGATCGCCAATAAAGTACGAATTATTGTAGCAACAAATGCGTTCGGAATGGGTATTGATAAACCCGATGTCCGGATCGTATTGCATTTGGCACTGCCGGAAAGTCTGGAAGCTTATTTTCAGGAAGCCGGCCGGGCGGGGCGGGACGAAAAGAAAGCCTACGCGGTTCTGTTGCATACCGAGGAAGACCGGAAAAAACTGACCTTCTACTACGAAACGGCTTTTCCACCCATCTCCGAAATCAAAAAAGTCTATCAGTCTTTGGCCGCTTATTTTCAACTGGCGGTCGGCAGTGGACTGGGAGACAGCTACGATTTTGATTTGACGGAATTTGTAGAAATTTACAAATTGAATATCATGACTGCTTACAGTAGTTTGAAAATTCTGGAACAATCCGAATGGCTGATCTTGACGGAATCTGTATTCCGGCCGGCGACGATCCGTTTTATTATCAGCAAAGAAGAACTCTACGATTATACGTTGCGCAATCGAAAGATGGAATATATTATTAAAAAAATACTACAAAATTTTCAGGGCGCTTTTAATAACGATGTTACTTTTTTTGAGGGAAAACTGGCCAGGATTTTACAGATGGAATTACCGGAAATACGGAAGGCACTCAATATAATGGTACAAAATGCAATTATTGATTACCGGCCACAACGGGAGAAACCACAGCTAATTTTTACGCAGGAAATTGTTTCAGCTAAAAATCTGCTGATTGATAAAAAAATGTACGATTTCCGTAAAAAACGGTATTACCAGAAAATGCAGGCCGCTATCGCTTACGCGGAAAAACCCGTTTGCCGAAGTCAGCAATTATTAAGTTATTTCGGAGAAACTGCAAAAAAATGTGGAATTTGCGATGTCTGTCTGGGTAGAACAAAAGTTTCCGTGGCAACGGAGGATTTTCAGTTATACAAAGAAAAGATAAGCGAACTATTAAAATCAACTCCCCAAACGCCGGAACAACTGGCCACCCATTTTGCCACGAACCGGAAAGAAGAATTGCTGCTGGCACTGGATTTTTTAGAAAATGAAAAATTTATTATTGTTAAAAATGGAGTCATCTACTGGAAATAAAAAACACCAAACTTAAACCTCAGATTTTTACCCCGAATAAGCCGTACATTTTTTTTACTTTTACCTGAATTGTAAAACCTGACTATCTTTATGAGTAATTCCATTCCCAGAATAATTTTGACCGTTACCAATGATCTGACCTACGATCAGCGGATGATCCGGATTGCTCAGACACTCAGTGATACCGGCTACCGGGTGGTCTTGGTAGGTAGGGAACAGGAAAATTCATTACCCATTATTTCACAGGATTTCAGACAGCATCGCATCCACTGCCGTTTTAAAAGCGGAAAATTATTTTATCTGGAATTCAACTGGCGGCTCTATCATTATTTGATTTCACAACGGCTGGATGGAATTTGTGCCGTGGATCTGGATACTATTTTACCGGTTTATTTTGCCAGTAAATTTTTGGGCGTTCCCCGTTTTTTTGATGCCCACGAATATTTTGAGGAAGTGCCCGAGGTAATTCATCGTCCTCTGGTGAAAGCCATTTGGGAGAAACTGGCCGACTGGCTGGTCCCAAAATTTGATCGAGCCTATACGGTTTGTGAGAGTCTGGCCGAGATCTTCAAAAAGAAATATGGAATACCATTTGAGGTGGTCCGCAACCTGCCTTTCGCTGATCTGCCACAGCCTTCTCCTCCGGTCAACGAGCAGGTGATTTCGCAGATCGCAGAACTGGCCGCTATCAAAAAAATTATGCTGTATCAGGGTGCCCTAAACGAAGGACGAGGCCTGGAGGTGATACTGGATGCGATGCACTATCTGGACGATACCGTCTTGGTGCTTGCTGGTGACGGGGATATCGGTTCTCAGCTACACGCGCGGGTAGCCCGGGAATATCTGAGCAGCAAAGTGATCTTTTTAGGATATGTTACGCCTTCGACCCTGCGTGCTATTACGCCTTTTGCGACACTGGGACTCAATCTTTTAGAAGCACGGGGAAAAAGTTATTACTATTCTTTGGCAAACAAAACTTTTGATTATATACAGGCGGGTGTTCCGGCTTTACATCCGGATTTTCCGGAATACCGGCGTCTGCTGAGTGAACATCAGACGGGGCTACTGGTTAAAGAAATGGAGGGCAGATATTTGGCTACCCTCATCAGTGACCTTTTGGAAAATACTCCTCAATACGCCGTCTTAAAAGCCAATTGCCGGCTGGCAAAAAACAAACTGATTTGGGAAAAAGAAAAAGAACGGTTGACGGATATTTACAATACTATTTATAAAAATAACTGGAACGAACCATTGGTCTAATATATAACAAAATATGGCATCATCTATTATCACGGCACCTACGTTAAAATTTTTAAAAGCGTTAAAGCAAAACAATGACCGGGATTGGTTTGCTGACAATAAGAACCGCTACGAAACAGCGAGGGAAGAACTAAAAAATCTGCAAGCTGCTTTGCTGGATGAAATGTCCCATCAGGATGAAATCGCCCAGGTAAAACTTTATCGTATTTACCGGGATGTCCGCTTTTCTAAAAATAAAGATCCCTATAAAACACACTTCAGCGGTTACATCGAACGGGCTACCAAATGGAGACGTGGTGGATATTATTTTCAGATCGCACCCAACGGAAATTCAATGGCCGGCGGTGGATTCTGGCAGCCGGTAAAAGAAGACTTGCTGAGAATCCGCCAGGAAATTGCGGCTAATGATAAACCACTACGAAAAATTATTAACGCCAAACCTTTCAAAGATACCTTTGGCCAACTGGACGGTGAACAACTGAAAACCGCACCCCGTGGTTTCGATAAAGAACATCCGGCAGTAGACTTGTTACGTTACAAACAGTTTTTAATCTCAAGAGAATTTTCGGATAAAGAAGTTTTAAATGAAAATTTTGTAAAAGAACTGTGTAAAACTTATAAAAAAATGAGACCATTTTTTGATTATATGAGCGAGGTGCTGACTACGGATGAAAACGGGGTGCCGATTGAATAAGGACGGATAAGTTGCTGGATTAAATGCTAAACAAGGGCTAAAAAGTAAATTATGCAGCATTATCTTCTTATTCAATTTTATCTTAAAATAATGAATTATGAATATCCAATAATGAATATTGATTGAAATTCTTCTATCGTAAAAATAAGCTTCATATTTTTAAAAAGAGCTGAATACGACTGATGAACCAAGATATCCAATATTAACATTCCTAAGGTCTTCCAGCCACAGGGAAATTCAATATTCACTAATCAATATTCGACATTCATTATTTGTCAATATCTTGTTAATCTTTCTAATGATTGAGCAGTATTATTCCTGATTTATTCCTTTATGGATATATTAAATATTCCACCAGTAATATCTGACAAAATGAATTGATTTTATACATTTGAATACCATTATCTTACATTCGTAAAACCATTTTTATGAAAAATTTAAAATACACCTTAATTCTGTTCTGGGCAGCCGTTTTGCTCTCAGTATCCGGTTGCCGGACCAATCCTGTCACCGGAAAAAAGGAATTGAACTTTATGTCTGAGCAAAAAGAAATTGCACTTGGCAAAGAAAGCGATCCTGCTATTGTTGCTGGATATGGTTTGTATGAGGATGAAA
>CAKZUV010000337.1 GCA_937921555.1 uncultured Saprospiraceae bacterium | reverse complement strand
AGCCATCAAACCGGGCGTGGCGCTGACTTACGACCGGAATCCCAAAACAGAAATTGCTTTAAAAGCTGCGGGTTATAAAATTATTCATGCTTACGATCTCCTGGAGGGCATCAAAAATAAAACGATTGATCCAAACAAGGTAAAAAACACAATTATTAGTTTACCTAGTTCGGAGTTATCGCGGGGACGGGGCGGTTCGCATTGTATGACGTGTCCGATTGAACGGGGGTAGGTTGGGGTTGAAACGCTTTGCTTGTTGAAGCGCGTTGCTTGTTGAAGCGCTGCGCTTGTTGAGACGCTGCGCTTGTTTAATCGTTGAGATTGTTGAATTGTTTAGCTCTTCTGAGGAGCAAATTGAGGTTGCCATTGAGGTTTTAGGGTTGAAGGCGTATCTGGACGGGGACGTCCAAACTAACGGTTTTGAGGTTATTATTGAGCATACCGCCTGCGTGCTGACGTAAAAGAGCAGGTTAAATTTATAAAACAAACAGATGTATCAGCACCAATTTTCTGTGCGCGTTCGCTACGCGGAAACCGATCAAATGGGATATTTGTATTATGGTTACTATGCCCAATATTACGAGGTAGCCAGAGCGGAGGCTATGCGGGCGCTGGGCATCAGTTACCGGGATCTGGAGACAAAGCATAATATAATGATGCCGGTCATGTCGCTGAATATCCGGTATGTGCGTCCGGCTCATTACGATGATTTGTTGCGGATGGAAACGACGTTGCGGCGTCTGCCCGACCGGCATATTACTTTCTATACGGAAGTTTTTAATGAAAAAAATAAATTATTGAACGGCGGTTCAGTGAAGCTTTGTTTTGTGGACGGCACAACTAATAAGAGCATCGTTGCGCCGGAATATTTGCTGGCTCCGTTGCGGCCTTTTTTCTAAGGAATGGCAAATAAATAAGTGCAGATTCTAGGCGAACTATTTTTGCATCAATCAAAGAAGCAAAATGGAAGTTATGCTGTGTATAATGACCATTTTGTTGAGGCAGAGTGAGGCAAAAAGAGGAAGTATAGAATCGTACTTTATTTATTTAACATTCCTAATTGCTTGTTATGGAATTATATTACATTGAATTTGCCACGAAGACGCTAAGTACACGAAGAAAAATAAAAGTATTAGTGAAAACATTTAATAATTTACTCTCTGTGGCATAGTCAAAAGGATCAGGCAGGATATAGAAACATCATCATTTACCGGCATTTTATATTATGAAATTACCGTTTTTAGATAAGCTCAAAAAGCGAATACTGGGCGATCCCAGACTGGAACGGTTATTAAGTTGGGCGAAGTCCCGTTCGTTGCCCGGATTTCAGCAACAGTCTATTTACGACGTGTTGAATTTTGTTTTTCAGGAATTAAAAAGAGACCGGTTGATTACCCGGGCGAATTCCATTTCCTTTAGTTTTTTTCTGTCGCTCTTCCCTACTGTCATTGCCTTTTTTACGCTTATTCCGTTGTTGTTACCGATTATTTTCAATAAATATCTGATCAATATTTTGCCCGTAGATACGGCGTTTATTTACGAGGCCGACGGGCGTATAGATTTTGTAGAGACGTTGATTTTACAACTGAACACCATTCTGCCTAACGTGATTGGAAAGGTGGAAGTAATTGCATTGTTGCGGGATATCGTTTCGCAGCCACGGGCAGGATTGCTGTCGTTTGGATTTTTTCTGGCCTTGTTTTTTGCGTCCAATGGAATGATGAGTATGATGCGGGGGTTCAGTAAATCTTACCGTCTGACTTTTAAACGACGTTCTATTCTCAAACGCAGACTGGTGGCCATCGGGTTATTGCTGTTGCTGTCCATTATGATTCTCGCCTCGGTGTTGCTGATTATTTTAGGAAATCAAATAATTGGGTTGATCGTGGAAGACGTCGAAACCTCCCGTGTGGGAGCATTCCTGTTGAGTGGATTGCGGTACGTGATCGTCGTGGGTCTGGTTTATTTTGGGACGGCGATGATTTACCGGTACGGGATTCCAACGATTGCCCGGATTCGGGTCTTTTCGGTGGGAACAACGGTGT
Organism: uncultured Saprospiraceae bacterium; assembly: GCA_937921555.1. GTDB lineage: Bacteria > Bacteroidota > Bacteroidia > Chitinophagales > Saprospiraceae > JALZUU01. Next base: position 27,358 of record CAKZUV010000337.1, on the reverse strand, counting down.
CTACGGTCGGGTCAGTTTTATCAACAATCATCTTTGGTTTTTATGTGAATAATTTTGCGGTATATAATAAACTGTATGGTTCGATTGGGACGATTATCGTTATTATGTTGTGGATTCAACTGAATGTCCTGATGTTGTTAATTGGTTTTGAACTGAATGCGAGTGTGGCGGTAAACCGGGATAGGAATTTGAAAAAGGAAGAGTGATTTTTTGATTGTTTGATGTGTGGATTTGTGGATGTGTGGATTTGCGGATGTGCGGATGTGCGGATGTGCGGATTGTCTGATTCGTTGTATCGTCTTTCCTGATAACTGCTAAGGGAAAAACCCCAAAAACTCCCCTCCGGGGCCAGGGTCAATTTTTGGGGTTTTTACCGGATTTTCCTTCTGATACTTATTTTTGGATTTGAGGATTTATTAGTCCGGTTTGTAATTTTTTTAGGATAATTAACCAACGGATTCACATTTTTTCATCCAAAAATCCAAAACGTATTATATTTTTTAGATATTATTTTGCAATTACATATATTTTTCTTATCTTAGTGTCACCAAGACACAACCACTACCCTCAAGGTTCTTTCACAGAACAAAAATTACGTGGTAATTTTAACATTGCTAAAAAAGTAAGCTGCATTTTTTGACTGTTTATTTTTTTATTTGAGACTTACAATTTTTCTCCTCCACTTTCCTGCAGACTACGAATTTGCCTGGTTTATTTGTGATCGCAAATTACTGGGTAAGTCCGATATTTATAATCCTTAAATTGAACAATTATGAACGCTTACGTTTCAAAAACTGACTCCTGCCCTGCCCTGAACAACTCTTCAAAGTCACTGAAGGAAATTTCCAGAGAATTAATCAAAATCACGAAACAACAACAGCATACTGTCACGGGGGGGCGGGTCTTCAGAATTCGTCGTAAAAGAAATTTTTGTGGAAATATCGTTCCGCAATAATTCCCAAATTAATGCATCATCGGTGAAACTTTCACAAAGTTAATTTCGTATTATCATATACGAATTATCTTGGTCTTTTCACCTCATGTTTCCGTTTCCTCAACAAATCTTACACCTGAATTGCTCAACCTTACCGTGGTCTAATTTACCCAACGTAAATTAGATAAAGTGTCGTATTATTGTGATACTCACTATGTAATATGGCCCTTGCCAGCAAAATAATGCATTAACATTATTTTTTGCTTCGCATTAAACAGACTTTGACACTTTTTTGAAACACTTAATGAAATTGCTATGAATCAGCTTTACCCTGGTAGAGAACCGTATTTGCAAGACTGGATTTCCCACTTCGAGCAGGAATCCCCCAATGGATCTGTTATCCCGATAGACGAGCAACCCTACTTACGGGTCATCCAATATTTTGAAGAAGAAGTTTCTCTTCATAAGGCACTGGAAGTAGCCGATACCGCGCTGCGTCAGCATAAATTTTCCAGCAGTATTCACGCTAAAAAAGCCATGATCCTTCTCCAAACCAATGCACCTGAAATGGCACTGGAATCTCTGGATCGCGCCGAAATCTTTGGTATGTGCTTCATAGAAGTCGATCTGCTGAGGGTGCAAGCCTACATCGCACTTTTTGACTTTTTGCGTGGACAACAGCTCATCGGAAACCTGAGAAACAATTATAAATTGACTAAGGAGCAGGAATGCCAGACTTTTGTATTAGAAGCTGAAATTCTTCGCGTGCAAAAAGAATACAACGGAATGTACAGCGCGTTGAAAACAGCACTGAACATTATTCCAGATCACGAACCGGCACTCAAACAAATTTGGCTGGCCATGGAGATGAGCCGCCAATATGATGACTGTTTGGATTTCCACCACCAACTGCTGGAAAAAGATGCTTACCAATACCTGACCTGGTTTAATCTCGGCCACGCTTATTACAATAAGTACGAATATACCGAAGCAATGGAAGCTTTTGAATATTCTTTTGTCATCAATGAACTGTTTTTGCCCGCTTATCTGGATTACGTTGAAACTGCGATTCACCAGCAAAAATTCTTTCTGGCCATCAACTGTCTGGAAAATGCCCGCCGTCATTTTGACCTGAACGAAGAGATGTTGTTCAAGATGGCCGTTTGTCACCAAAAAATTAAACTGTACGATAAAGCCCGTACTTATTTTTACCGGGCCAAAAGACTGGATGGTTATAACTCGGATATCTATTTCCATCTGGGAGAATGCTACGCTGCCGAAAATCGGTACCGTGAAGCTATCTACCATTTTAAAAAGGCCATTGAGTTACAGGCAGGAGTCGAAGAATATCATCTGGGACTGGCGCAGGCTTACGCGGATATCCAAAAGGACACGCTGGCCGTTGAGCAGTTTGAAATATCGACCAATATAGCCACTCATCGCCATGAACTTTGGGCTGCTTACGCCAAATGGCATTTGACGAATCATCGATACGGACAGGCACTGAGCATATTAAAAAAATCTGAACAATATACTTACGGATCGGATATCTGTTACTTAAAAGCTGCTTGTCTGGCGAATAATCACCAAAATTTTTACACCGATTTAATCGAAGGACTAAAGGAAGCACCTGAACAGGTAAACCTATTTTTCGATTTTGTTCCGGAAATTTTACGGGAAGATTCCAAAGTAAAAGGAATGATTCGCTATTATGTAACAGCGTAAAAACCGGGAGTAAATCCGGCGTTTTTGATAACTGAAAATTCCGGAAATGTCCCTAAGAAATGTTAAAACAACAAATTTCCTATATATAGCTACACCTTATTATTCAATCGTTGCTAAAAAAAAACTTGTATCCATCTCATAATTCGTAGATGTATGAACTGCTAGATCTAGAGATATATTTAAATATTTTAGTCAATACTAAATATGCTTAGAACAATCAAAAAATATAATTTACTCGCAATATTATTTGTTTTAAGCATTTCACATCTATATGCTCAACAAAACAATCAATCCCAGCAAAATAGTGTAGATAAGGATGTTCTTGAAACTCAGGAAAAGAAAATTGATACGGAAGAGACCAAATCAAACCCTTCTCCTATTAGTCCGAAACTCGACCAAGATGGTAGTATAGTTCAATTAATAAATCAAGGACAGCAATATGTTAATGAAGGAAATATAGATAGTTTAACTATTATTCTCGATCATTTGTCATCTTTAATTCAAGAGAATAATGTTTCCAAAAATCAACTTTATTCCTTCTATATTTTAAAATCTGAATATCATAATTTTAGGTCTGAGTACGTCTCTGAACTAAATACCTTATCAGAAGCAAAAAAAATATTCGAACCTACAGATATAAGTAAGTTTACTAGTATTAATCGTAGAATAGCAAGAATATACAGTCTGCTTTCTGATTTTAAATCTTGTTTAGAAATTTATGAGGCGAACCTTAGCTTTTTATTAAAGGCTAAAGGAACTGACATAGACATTCTATATACTTATTTTGGAATCGCTCTTTGCAACATGGAACTTGGTAATTATAATTATACCAAAAATGTCTGCTTTCAAGCAATAGAATTGAGCAACAAGTCTGGAATAACCAATTCAATGGGGTATATATATTATCTGTTAGGTACAATATATATAGAGGAAACCAAAATTGATTCTGCAAGCTTTTTTCTTGACAAAGGAATGTCAATTAGTAAAAAGCAAAATGATATAAAGGAATTACACGATATTTATGGCTCTATGGTAAACCTAGAACTGTTAAAGGGGAATAAAATTAAAGCGCAACACTATGCTGAAATAGCAATCGAAAATCCATCGTTTCACGATCCTAACCTTTATAACAACCTTGCTCAAATATATTCATCACAACAGGATTTTCAAAGTTCGAATAAATTATTACTAGAAAATATAGCCTACTATGAAGAAGTTAGTAACGAAAATACAATATACAATGTAGTTTCTACTTTACTAAAAAATAAATACGATCAGGAAAAGACAATTCAAATAGCCCAAAGTGAACAACATTTTCAAAAAACTAAATTTCAAATTATTGGTTTCGCTAGTATAATTCTACTACTGGGAGCATTATTTATTATTTACAATCAAATTGTTAACAAAAGAAAAATTGAAAAAATAAATGAAGACCTAATCGAAAAAAATAACAATTTGGAACAGTTCGCATTTATATGTTCCCATGATTTGAAAGAACCTATCCGTAATATTGGCAGTTTTTCTACGCTTTTACAACGTAAACTAAAGAAAGAAAATCTAACATCAGATTACGATAATTATTTTGATTCAATAAATAAAGGAACACAAGTTCTATCAAAAATAGTAAACTCACTAAAAACATATACCGACCTTAATCAGGAAATAATTCATACCAAATCAAATTTTTCTTTGCAATCTTTAATTAGTGATACAATCGGTTCCTTTAACCAGTTTGCTAATGAAAAAAATGCAGTGATTACTTTCAATAATCAAATCAAAGACCATAAAATATTTTCTTCTGAAAAGGGCATTCGATTAATATTAACTAATATCATAGAAAATGCAATTAAACATAATCTATCAGAGGAACGAATGATAAATATTAATGCCAGTAAATTGAATAATGGTATTCATATTACAATTGAAGATAATGGTATAGGTATTCCGAATGAGTATTTTGACCAAATATTCTTGCCTTTTAAAACATTAAAAAATAAATCACTTACAGCTTCTTCTGGTTTAGGTTTAGCTATTTGTAAGAGAATCATTAGTATTATAGGAGGAAAGATCTGGTTAGAATCAGCAGTTGAGAAAGGTAGCAAATTTCATATTGTAATACATCAATAAAACCAACCAGGAACCGAGCAGATGGCCTCGACTAGCCGCGAGGTGCACCTCTTCTGCGGGGCTGACAGACACACCAACGGACATACTACGGACACGCACTTCACAAGCACAATTTAACTTTTTTGGCATTAAAATATCTTGGTATACTAAAAAAGTAGTATTTTAGTATTCCTACCAGAAAAGTAAATGAAACCGATCCTGTTTCCCAAAAGTATAATTTCACACCATCCAGGAAATAAATAAACATGATACAACCCAAACACTTTTCTATCTTGCTGGCATTACTGGCCATGTTCTCCACCTTTTCCATAATCGCTCAACCCTGTGTCGGTGGTTTATCCGATGGTTATCCGTGCGATAACGTAGCGCTGGCCTCCAGGGTCAACACGTTTACCCTGGGAGGGTTAAATGGTAATGACATCTGGGGATACAATAGTCCCGGAGGACGGGAGTACGCACTGATGGGCATGACGACCGGCGTTTCTTTTGTAGACGTGACCGTACCGACCGCTCCCGTGGTTATTGGATTTTTAGAAAGTCATAACGGAACGGATGCTCCGTGGCGGGATATTCGCGAAAAAGATGGCTATGCCTACATTGGTGCGGATGCGATCAGCGGCCACGGTATTCAGATTTTTGATTTAAGCCAGCTGGATGCTGCGGCTACCGGACCTCCGGCGAATCTGCCAGTCACGTTCTCAGAAACCAGCCACATCTCTTTTGGAGTAACGGGCAGATCCCATAACATCGTTACCAACCTCGATCCGGCTTCCACCAATTTGTACGTGGTCGGTCAGAATAATTCTTTCTTCGAAGGAGTAACCGCTTACGATATATCAACGCCCACCTCACCGGTCCAGATCGGCACCTATAATGCGGATGGTTATAGCCACGATATGCTCTGCATCAATTACCGGGGACCAGACATCAACTATATCGGTCAGGAAATCTGCATTGGATTTAACGAAGACCTGTACTCCATCATAGACATGACGGATAAAAACAATATCATCGGAATTTCTACCAACACTTATCCCGGCGTAGAATATACCCATCAGGGCTGGATCAGTGATGACCACAAATATCTGATGCTAGATGATGAACTGGACGAAAGAAATTCGGGTACCAACGTAAGAACTTATATTTTTGATATTTCGGATTTAGCCAATCCGGTTCCGGTAGCGGGCAATTATTACGAACATAACATTACAACGATTGATCACAATATGTTTGTGAAAGGTCCGTATTTGTACCAGGCTAATTACGAAGCCGGACTGCGGATTTTGAATATTGGTGATCTGGACAACGGAATCAGTACCATCTCGGAAGCCGGCTTTTTTGATATTCTGCCTTCCCGGGATACCCGTTCGTTTAACGGAGCGTGGGGTGTATTTCCTTACCTGGAGAGCGGAAGTATTTTGTTGAGTGGAATTAATGATGTTGATGCTGGTGTTCAAACGGGCGGTCTGTTCGTGCTTACCCCGGATCTTCCACACCACTATCTCACTACGACGACGGCCTCCGAAATCCAGACTATTTGTCCAGGCGATCCGGTGAGTTTCACCTTCAACAAAAAGGATATGTACGGATTTTCTGCGATGGTAAATTATACCGTTGAAGATCTTGATCCGGCGCTGACCAGCACCATAACGACGACGGCCAACACGGTCACGATTGATATTACCAATACGGGATCTTTGACTGACAATACCTATTTCCGAATTAAATCTACCCCAACCGACGGAACGCCATCCAGTAAAATTTCCGGAGCCATCATTCTTACACCGACCCCGACAGCCGCGCCGCTTCTTACGCCTCCTGACAATTCAACTACCTCCGATCAGACACCGAGCCTTATCTGGACACCGGATGCAAATACAGACACTTACGACGTAGTTATTGCAACTGATCCGGCAATCACCAATGTTATACAAACCAGTTCCGGCCTTACGACCAATCAATATACGGCTACCTCGCTACAAAATAACCGAACCTATTACTGGCAGGTAACTTCTACTAATATTTGCGGAGAAACAACCTCCACCGTTTTTAGGTTTACCGTAAATACCGGAATGCTCCCTGTAGAACTGGTCAGCTTTACAGGCGAACACCGCAGCAACGTTAACTACTTAAACTGGTCAACCGCCAGCGAAATAAACAATGCTGGTTTTGAAATCCAGCGACAACAAGCCGGCCAGGATCGTGACTTTGAAGCGATCGGCTGGGTAGAAGCCGCCTCTCCTGACGGTGCCAGTTATGAATTTAAAGACGAGGATATCCGCGTTGGCGCCCGTTATTATTACCGGCTCAAGCAGGTGGATCTGGATGGAAATTTTGAGTTCAGTCCCATTATCACGCTGGACGTTCCGGGTAAAGATCCGGAAGTTATTCTATATCCCAATCCGGTACAAGACCAGTTTTCCCTGGATTTATTTTTACCTGAATTAAATAACAATCAACCCATTGAGTTTTCTATTTTTAGTTTTACGGGACAGGAAATTCAGCGTTGGTCTTTTGAGGCGGATATGCCGTCCAGCTCGCATCAGGTGATGGTAGAATATCTATCGCCGGGAACCTATATCGGGATTGTATCGCAGGGAGCAGTTCGCTTGCCGGTGCGGTTTGTAAAGTGGTAAGAAGCGTTGTTTTCATTGTTAAAATAAATTTTAGTTACTTCCTTCGGAAAGAAGTATTGCCCTGAGAGCTTGTCTGATTTTTTTTATTATTTAAAAATAAATTTCAGACAAGCTCTTATTTCTTTCTTTAATAAAACCTGTAAATAGGTCTCAATTAAGACGTCGTAATAAGTATAATTCTGCTACCTTGCGGCTTATGCTTTTAAAAACAATAAAAAACAATCGCTGGCTCCGTCAACAATATATCCAAACCCTGAGCCGGTTTTGGGTAAAAGAAAAAGTGAATCGTTTTCTACCTTGGCTCCCTTCGGGCAGTACCGCCGTAGACGTTGGAGCGGGCAATGGACTGGTCGCTTCAGAGTTACAAAAAGCGGGAATCCGGGCAACGGCGGTGGACGTAGCCGACCTTTCTATTCTTCCGGAAATTCCGGTGACGGTGTACGATGGTGAGACCCTCCCCTTTCCGGATCAGCATTTTCAATTTGCTTTGTTACTCACGGTTTTACATCACACCACTGATCCGGTGGCAGTCCTGAAAGAAACGGCGCGCGTGGCCGAACAGGTTGTCATTATCGAGGATGTTTATAAAAATATAATACAGAAGTACGCCACCTTTGCGATGGATACACTGGTCAATTTCGGCCATTCAGAGATGACTTACCAGAACCGTTCGCTGCGGGAATGGAAAGCGATTTTTGCAGAGCTGGGACTGGAAGTAGTGGCAGAAAAAGAGAAGCGGGTTTTGGGATTTTTCCGGCAAGTGACTTTTTTGGTGAAGTGTTGATTTCAAAATGAAGGTATTTATTGTCACTACACTGTTTTCTTTCATCTCCTGCTAAATCCGCGCAAGTCTTTAAAAAAGGTAAAACTTCTACGTCCTTTAATTCAGAGTTGGTATAAGTTGAATCAAATATTTCGTTTTCTATTTCATCTCCTGCCTGATAAATTATTTTTTGAACAACATTCCCCAATGAATCATAACGCAGGTAATCGCCTTCCAACTCGCCGCTCAGATAATTGTACTCAGAAGTAATACGCCCTTGATCGTCCAGTGAAAACCAGGTACCTTCTTCTTTTCCATTCTTAAAATGGCCATATTCTTTTACCTTTCCGGAATCGTAACCATAGGTACTCCATTTGCCCTCTTTCTCGTTATTTTTATATTTTCCTTCTTCCCATAAATGCCCATTGTCATACCACTCCTGATACCGACCATTCAGATTTTTCATCTTTGCATCCGAATAGGTTTTATAATGAGTGAGGATACGTTTATCAGGATTGAAGGTCTTGTAAATAAATTCATCTCCTTTTCGTTCAAGGGATTGATAATAGCTAAAGGATTCTAATTTTGAATCTTTCTCCATAAATTCCTGGTACTTTTTTACGAATTCCTTCTTCTTTATTTTTTTTATTTGGTCCGCACCTGAAAAGGGATAAGCATAAGCAAACAAAAAACTCCTGCAAATACATTAAATACTTTCATTGTTTTTTTTTCTAAAATAAGTCAAAGGAAGAATGACCAAAATAACAAATGGTCATATAAACCCTAAATCACAACACCTGATCTATTCCTTATAATACCAAAAAAAACACCCGCTAAAAAATTCAGCGGGTACTTTTTTATAAACAATTATTTCTAAATTCTACATCGGCTCCAGCACAAATGGCAATCGCGCCTGTACCCCTTTCATCTGCACAACCTCCTGCACGTAATCAAAGTAAGGAAACACCTTTTTCAGTTCAGATTGTACCGCCCGTTGGGTAATAGAAGCCTGGTCTTTATTCTGTAGTTCATCCAGAATTCTTTCAAACTGATCTTTAATTTTTGGATATTCTGCTACGCGGTACTGCGACAGACCTGCCAGATTTGCGGCCGTAGTCAGCGCGTCGTCCAGGCCACCCATCGCATCAACCAGTCTGATTTCCAGTGCTTTTTCACCCGTCCAGACGCGTCCCTGTGCAATTGCGTGTACCTCATCCCGGCTCATATCCCGACCATCCGCAACCCGCTTCAGGAATATTTCATAAAACTCTTCCACCCCGGCCTGTATGATTTTTCCTTCGGCGGGTGAGATATCAAACACGGGTGTCAGACCATGAGAAAAAGGCCCCGTCTTGACGGTATCAAAGGTAACCCCCACTTTATTTTTTAACATATCTTCCATGCTCGGAATCATCCCGAATACACCGATAGATCCGGTAATCGTATTGGGTTCCGCGTAGATCGTATCTGCGTTACAGGCCACGTAATAACCACCGGAAGCGGCGACGTCTCCCATCGAAGCTACGTATGGTTTACCAGCTGCCTTGGCCAGTTCCAGTTCGCGCCACATGATATCCGAAGCCAGTCCGCTACCACCACCACTATTGACCCGTACGACGATTGCTTTTACTTTATCATCCTGGCGCAGTTTTCGGATAATCTTGGCGTATTTGTCACCACCAACACTCCCGACATCTCCTTCTCCGTCCACAATCGTTCCTTCCATGTACACCACGGCAATCCGGTCTTTGATGGTAAAATCCGTTTTCTTAACGTGATCACGCGCGTAAGTTCGCAGACTGGTCGCGTTAATTTTATCATCCTCTTCTAAGCCCAGATCATCTTTTAGCATCGTCAGTATTTCATCCCAGTATTTTTTACCATCGACCATTTTGTAATTGACGGCATCATCGGCGTTGCGCAGTAAGTAATTATCCGCTATTTCGCTTAATTGCTGGGTAGAAATACCTCTGGATTCGGAAATATCATTCAGATAAATCTGGTACAAACCTTCCAGATATTCTCTGGTCTGCAACTTGGACTGCTCACTCATATTGTAACGGCGATAAGGCTCCGTGGCACTTTTAAACTGACCTGCGTAAAAAACCTGCATATCAATCTCCAGACGATCCAGCATGTCTTTTAAGAATGGAACGGTTGCCGCAAATCCCAGAAAATCTACCCCACCCAGTGGATGCACAAATACCTTGTCGGCGGTAGACGCCAGATAATAAGTACCCTGGGTATAATAAGTGGAATGAGCATACACAAACTTTCCACTTTCTTTAAAATCCAGAATGGCATCTCTCAGATTCGACGCACCGGCCCGGCCCGTACCAACAGCACTCAAATCCAACAATAGTCCTTTGATCTTGTCATCGGTCTTGGCGTGATCCAGCGCCGCAATCAAATCGTGTAAACCGACCACTTTTTCGTTTTCCAGAGAAAAGCCTGACGTCGATTCTGCGTTGCCGGTCAGTTCCGGAATGGGATCTTTCAGCGTTAACTTTAATACCGAATTCGTCTTTATGGTACTCTTTTTACTCATGGCCGAAGAAGCCGCCGAGGCACCAACCATAAATAAAATACCAAAAAGCACAATTCCGGCCAGTACGACCCCAAGACAAGAAGCCAATATAGTTTTGAAAAAAGTCATATATTAATAGTTTTTATCAACTTTAAAAATCAGAGATTGCCCAAATTTAGCAAATTACCCCGAACTATTCTCTACCTTGCAAATATAAGTCATATCTATACAGACCTTATCATTTTTTGGACAAACTCTTCTATTTTCTAGTCTAAAGAAAGTTTTTGGTACCCCAAAAAGGGTAATTAAACGGGGTGATTCGTCACGAATGTAGCATTTAATAGATTTTTTTATCAAATTATACGACAGAAAACAGAAATTGAATAACTTAGAGCAATCCTAAATCTACATTAACACCGAATACCTGACATGAAAATGGGCCATCTTCCGTCTGTTTCATGAATTAACAATCGCTTGCATGACTTCAATTAGACCTTTTCTGAACCATTTCTTATTATTCCTAATATTTCTTGGAGCCTTATCATCACTATCTGCTCAGATAGAAGTAGAACCTACGGGGGTACTCTTCACTCCTGAAAGCCTGATAACCAGTGTGTTTCTTGATGATGGTGTAGAAGTACTGGAGGTGGTTCACGAAGGTACCAGCAGTTCAGTTGGTTATTTTACCAATGGTCAGGACGATATCGGTATCGGTCGGGGCATCATTATGTCTACCGGACTGGCGACCACCGCAGCAACTGAAAATGATGGTGGAGGAACCAGCGAAGAAACGTCTAATCAAGCCGTTGATGATCCCTATCTGGGAACCATTTCCGATGAACTCCGGGATGTGACAAAATATACGATCAGATTTATTCCCTCGGCGGATACCCTCCGGTTTCGCTATACTTTTGCTTCGGAGGAGTATCCCGAATACGCCTGCTCTCCGTTTAATGATATCTTTGGCTTTTTTATTCACGGACCCGGCATCAACGGCCCGTATCCGAATAATGCCAGAAATATTGCCCTCATCCCGGAACCCGGTGACCCTACTGGTTTGACATTCACCGACTTACCCGTCACCATCAACAACGTAAATCCAGGTCAGGTGGGCAACAACGGTTCCCTGGAAAACTGTATCCCTCCGATGGGAAGCCTGGATTTTGGTAACTATTATCGTGATAATTCCGGCAGTCCTAACTTAACCTACGACGGATATCTCCAAACATTCTTCGCCCAGGTAGTAGTGAAGCCTTGTGAGGAGTATACGATTGTGCTGTCGGTAGCAGATGTAACAGACCAGAATTTTGATTCAGCCGTTTTTTTAGAAGCCCGGAGCTTCGGTACGGGTTCTTTACAAGTGGAGGTGAATACATTTTCTCTGGATGGAAGTCTGTCGGAAGGTTGTACAGATGGAAGTCTAAGCATCAATCTGCCCTTTCCGGCAGAAATGGATCTGGAACTCGATTATAGCGTTTTCGGAACGGCAACTCCGGGGGTTGACTACTCAGCCATTCCTGATAATCTGACCATTCCGGCGGGTGAATCGTCTGTAACTGTTCCCATTATTGTCTATGAGGATGGAATTGTGGAACCAGTCGAAACCATCGGAATTGCCATCCAGCGTGATATCTGTAACCGCGATACTTTTTATTTTTTATTGAATGATAATCAGCTAACGGCACTGGACCTGGGACCGGATACTACTATTTGTTCAAATGCCCCCGTGCAACTGGACGGGACGATTCCCGTAGTTATTCCCGATCCGCCTTCCTTTTCCAATACTACGGACTTTCCAATTATTACCATCTCGGATAATGCCCCACCGGCCCCCGGTATCATGCCTACTATCTCCCCTCTGAACGTTTTAGGGGTACAACCTACCACGATCCAACCTGGAGCGATTAAAAATATCTGCGTTAATATTGAACACGGATTTGCCAGTGATATCGACCTGTTTCTGTTTGCGCCTAATGGCCAATTTTTAGAATTATCAACCGATAATGGAAAAAGTGGAAACGATTATATCGACGCCTGTTTTACACCGTCGGCCGTAGATACGATAGATTTCGGCAGTCAGGCGCCCGTCGATGCCCCTCCTTTTACGGGTGACTGGTATCCGGAGGGTTTGTTTGAAGATATTTACGGAGGCCCCACTAACGGAGAATGGTACCTGGCCGTCAAGGATGATCAAAATGGTTTTACCGGTACTTTACTCGACTGGACCATTTGCTTCAATCCCGTCTATCAGGTCAACTACCAGTGGTCACCCGCCGAAGGTCTGAGTTGTACGGATTGTCCCAATCCGGTAGCGAGTCCTGCGGTTACCACGACTTACACCCTGGTGGTGTCTGATACGTATGGTTGCGCCATCGAAGATGAAGTTACCATTGAAGTGAGTCCGTCCATTGAAGCACCCATGGTCAATTGCACACCAACAACCAATAGTATCCTGCTGGACTGGGCGGGAGTAACGGGAGCAGATGATTACGAAATTAACATTGATAACAATGGCTGGATGCCGGTGAACGGAAACCTGGAACATTTGATTTCCGGTCTGACGATCAATCAAATGGTCAATATTCAAATCAGAGGAGTTGGTAATTGTGAAAGTTTGATTCAATCTTTTTCCTGCAATACCCAGGATTGTTCACCACCGGTACTTTCTCTTGCTTCGATAGAACCTGCAACTTGCAACGGAACAGCAACGGGATCGGTTACGGGCAGTGCAGATAGTACGTCACCTCCTTTCATTTTTGAAATACCAGGAATTGGAAACAATACGACGGGCATATTTACAGATTTACCCGTCGGAAATTATAATTTAATTTTATACAATAATCTGGGGTGTTCAACGAGTCAGATTTTTACAATTACTGAACCCGATCCGTTATTAACCAGCATCGAGGTAAGTGATTCCATAGATTGTAATGGCAATGCTACCGGATCAGTCGCAGCAGTCGTAACGGGTGGAAACGGTCCCTACTCTTTTTCCTGGGACAATGCCAGTGCAGATTCTGTTAATACCAATATACCTGCGGGGCCGGTTGCCGTAACCATCACTGATCAGAAGGGTTGTACCGGAATGGCAGACTTGATGCTGTCCGAACCTGCACGCTTAACATTGACTTCCAGTAACACACTCATCAGTTGTTTTGGTGGAAACGACGGAACCGCGACGGCATTACCTGACGGTGGGACACTGCCTTATTCATTTATGTGGGCTGATGGACAAAGCACACAAATTGCCAGCGGACTTTCTTTAGGTTCCACTGGAGTGACGGTGACGGACGCAGCGGGTTGTACTAATGACGTTATGGTCAGTATTTCTCAAAGTGAAGAAATATCTCTGACTTTTAACGCCACTTCGCCTACTTGCTTTGGTGGACAAAATGGAAACTTAACCGTAAGTCCCAGCGGCGGAGCCGGAAATTATTCGTACAACTGGGAAAATGGACAAACCAGCGCTACTTCTGCCGGATTAATGGCAGGAATACATCAGGTGACCGTGACCGATCAGAATATGTGTACCCAAACGGGCAGCTTTGCTATTCCCGCTACCCCGGCCATCAATATCAACCAAACCACCACTCCGGTAACTTGTGCCAACGATCCGGATGGTGCCATCAACCTGACGATCTCAGGAGGAACAGGAACGTATACTTTTGCCTGGTCGGATGATGCGACCATCACCACCGAAGACCGCCCCAACTTAAGTGGCGGAACTTATACGGTAACTGTTACGGATCAACCGGGTTGTCAGAATCAATTATCTATTTTTGTCGATGCACCTCCGCCTTTTGTTCTGGCGACGGCGAGCAGCCCCGTGGGATGTGCGGGTGGAAATACGGGCTCGGTGGAAGCAACGCCCTCGGGTGGTATGGGACCGTACCAGTACGCGTGGGATATCAACGGAACTATTATGACCCAACCGGTGGTGCCTAATTTACCCGCAGGGAGTTACGATATTACAGTTACGGATGCGAATAATTGTCAGGTGGTAGAAACGGTTCAGGTTTTGCAATCGGCGGGAATTGACGTCGTTGAAACGATCAATAATATTGACTGCTTTGGTAATAATGATGGAAGAATCTCTTTGGCTATTGACGGTGGAAATGCTCCTTATTCCCTGGAATGGACTGATATGACGGGCAATATTTTAGGTAGTAATCCAATCCTGGAAAATCAACCGGCTGGGATTTATCAAATAAATATTACGGATGCCAACGGCTGTTTACAAACTCAGCAATTTGAAATTTTACAAAACGAAGAACTGCTTCTTTCTTTTGGTAATCTCAATAATTTAAATTGTAATGGTATCGCAACGGGAAGTATAGAACTGACGGTAACCGGAGGAGACGGAAATTATACCTTTGACTGGTCTGATGGCTCAAATCAGCAAAATCCCGAAAACTTAATAGCAGGAATTTATTCCGTTACCGTAACGGATGGTGTTAACTGCTCACAGGAATTATCTGCCACACTCACGGAACCAGCGGCACTGGAAATAATGGACACTACCCTCCCCGCTTCTTGTTTCAACACCACTGATGGCAGCATCTCACTAACCGTAACGGGTGGCACCGTTGGATCGGACTATCAGTACAACTGGAGTAACGGTGGCAATACCGGACAACAAACTGCACTCGCTCCCGGCGATTATCAGGTGACCATCACCGACGACCTGGGTTGTCAGTTGCAGGAAAGTTATACCATTGACAGTCCGGCTCCGATTCTGCTGGACGTGGTAGAAATGCCCGCATTCTGCAATGGTACTCCTACTGGTACGGCTACCGTTACCGCTACCGGAGGTGATGGAAACTATTCGTACGCTTGGGACCTCGAAGCGGATAATCAGACCACGGCTACCGCTACCAATCTGCTGGCCAACATATACTTTGTCACCGTTACGGATGGAAATGGCTGTGCCGAATTTACTACCGCCGAAGTGCTGGAACCACTATCTATCAGTAATAGTTTTGAACAAATAAATATAGACTGTTTTGGTGGAAATTCCGGTACGTTAGCTACCGATATTTCCGGAGGAGTTGCGCCTTACGATTACAGCTGGACCGGACCGGATGGATTTACGGCCACTACGGAAAACCTGGACAATCTGATAGCCGGAACTTATGACCTGACCATTACCGACAGCAATGGTTGTGTCTTTGAGGAAACCACTACACTGACGCAACCGGCCACGGGACTGACCGCTACCGTCACGCCCGCAGATACTGTTTGTTTTGAACAATCCACCGGAACGGCTACGGTTGTTCCCGCCGGAGGAACCGGCGATATTTCTTTTTTATGGAATTATCAAAATCAGACAACGGCTACGGTTAGTAATTTACCCGCAGGTAACTGGGAAGTAACGGTTACTGATCAATCGGGATGCAGCACGATGCAAACCACTCAAATTACGGAAGATCCGGAAATTATTATCCGTCTGAGCGAGAACGGTCCGCTTTGTCATAATGGAACGGATGGTCAGGCAGAAGTTACTGCTATTGAAGTAAATGGCAGTGCAACCGATTTAAATGCGTACGAATTTATGTGGAATAATAACGCAGCCACTTCCAGCATAGAAAATCTGAACGGAGGTGAACGGTACCTTATTACCGTCACCAATGCGATTGGCTGTATGGCCACTGAAATAATTGAAATCAGCAATCCTGAACCAATTGAAATTTTAACAGACCAGATTAGTGCGACGGATTGTGCCAACGGTAATAACGGTTCAGTCTCCGTTAGCGGCGCAGGTGGTACCCGGCCGTATACGTACCAGTGGAACGCCAACGCCAACAACCAGACTACTGCCACCGCTGATAATCTTACGAGCGGAATCTACACTGTAACTGTTTCTGATAACAATCTGTGCAGCAGTACCATGGAGATAACCGTTACGGAACCCGAGGCGCTGGCTATTGAATTTCTGGTTAGCGATATCAGTTGTCCGGGAGATGCCGATGGAGTAATCAGCACTACTATAACGGGTGGCACCACTCCTTATCAGTACACCTGGTCTACGGGCAGCAACGATCCGGCCATTGACCGGATAGAAGCCGGCAATTATGAATTAACCATCACGGACAGTAAAGGTTGTACCACGGTATCCAATCAATTAATTGAGGCGCCGGAAGTGCTGACTGCGACGACCGAATTGATTGAACCTACCTGCGCCGGAGACAGAGACGGACGTATCACCATCCTGGCGGCAGGAGGAATTCCACCTTATCGCTACGCGCTGAACCGGGAAGCATTTAACGGGTCTTCTGTAAAAATCGGGATTCGGGCCGGTGATTATGAAATTCGGGTACAGGATGCCAAAGGTTGTGAGTTTTCTACTCAGGTAACCATCGGCGAGCCGCTGCCCCTTGCGGTAGATGCGGGTGAAAAGATGGAGATGATGCTGGGTGACAGTTTGCAACTCGTCGCCGAGGTAGAGAATGCTGTGGGACCGGTAGATTTATTTTGGAGTGCACCGTACGACGGTACGCTGAATTGTTATCCGGATAGTTTTGCGGTTTGCGAGAATCCCTGGACAGTCGCCCAACAAACAACGATTTATACAGTCACGGCGGAAGACAGCCGGGGATGTGCCGGAGAAGCTTCGGTAGAAGTGACCGTCAATAAGGCCCGTCAGGTATTGGTACCTACTGCTTTCACTCCGAACGGAGACGGGAATAATGATTTTCTACTAGTACACGGCGTTCCGGGGACAGAAGTGATCTCTTATAAAGTATTCGACCGTTGGGGAAATCTGCTTTTTGAAAATGGAGACTTTATGATCAATGATCCGGGCGCAGGCTGGAACGGAACGTATCGCAGTGAACGATTAACTTCCGGCGTTTATGTGTATCAGGTGACCGTTCGTTATCTGGACGGGGAAGAAAAAACGGTGAGTGGTAGTACAACTTTGTTGCGATAAGACAAGTAATGCGAATCAGTGGTTGACAAAGAATTAGGAATGGCATGGATTTATAATATCCTTCTAATTTAACATGGATGTTTTTGCTATTTGCTTTTGGCCATTAGCTATTGGCGCTCTGTCATTGCGATTGAAGGAAGCAAATAGCCAGAAGGAAACGGCAAGAAGCATCTTTCAGAGACTTTTTTATAGATTAGAAATTTAGAAATCATGAACTTAACGGATAGCATCAATGTTTATATTTTAAAGAATGATTTACTATTTGAGTGAAATAAAAAACCGTCACGCTAACCAAAAAGATTAGCGGACGGCCGAACTGCCCGTTCGTCAAAAATATTTACGAGTCTGAATAAGAAAGTTTAAAGTTGCTTCTCTTTCTTAGACAATCTCTTCTACTTGCGGTGTAAAAGTAACCCAACAGGCAGCTAAAAAAAAGGGCCATTGTGTAAAGACCTTATAATGAATAAATAAGTGCCCCTTTTGGCGGGGTAATTCACCATTTTTGTTATCTTCGTGAAAATGTAATAGTACCCTTTTGGTAGCTATTCAACAACAAACAGAAAGAACAATGAGTTTCAAAGGACCCCACCCCGAAGGTTCGTTTGAGCATCCAATAGAAATGGAGACAGATGATGCTATCATGTCTCTTGCTTCGGAGGTGCTCACGAAGAAATCTTCTTTATTAAAAAAATATGATTTATCTTTTCAGCAGTTTATCATTCTGAAAACACTCAGTAATTCGGAGGGGAAACCCGCTTCGATCAAATCGCTGACCGAAGAAATGCTCGATAAAATGTCCAATACTTCCCGTTTGGTTGCAAAACTGGAAAAGAAGAATTTTGTGGATAGAAAAGTGAGTGCAGTTGACCGGAGACAAGTTTCTATCATCATTACCGAATCCGGAAATAGAATTTTTAAAGAAGCGGCCAACGAAATGAACAAAGCCATTTTCTCGGCCTATCAATCGCTAAGTCCTTCCGAAATGACTGATTTACTAAAATTAATCCTGAAACTTAAAAAAGCATAAAAGGTCGATAGACATACAAAAAAAGAAGACCTGGTCCGATCGGATCAGGTCTTCTTTTTTTGTAAAATTGAATACTTTCAGAACTAGGAAGTCATCATATTCACTTCCGCATCTCTGGCATTTTCGCGAACTGAATCTATTCCACGGTTGGCTCCGTCCTTTGAAGCATATACCTGACTGTGACCAATCACCTGGTTGTTGCCAGCCATCAAGTTGAAAAACACCTTTCCGTTGGTAGAATTTTTAATTACAAAATTATCTTTATTAGCAGCATTTCTCTTTACCGAAGCAATACCGGTTTTTGCACCGGAGAGATCAGCATACCCCTGACTAGCCAAAATCACCTGGCTGTTTTTTGCTTTGAGGTTAAAGTAATACTTACCGTTTTTTTCACTCTTAAATACATCAAATCCCATAATAATATTTTTTAGTTAAATAATTAGTTAGAAAATAAAGAATAGCTTTTATGCCGAGTTCTTTTAGAAATTGTTAAACAACTTCGTTATGCCTGCGACAATAATAACAGTTTTTTTTAAAATTTGCATGGAGACCGCACCTATTTTTCTTTTAATTTAGCCAATTCCTCCTTGGCCTTTTTGATAGCATCCTGAATCTGAGTTAGTTCGGCCTGCGCTTCCTGTAACGCTTTTTTCTCTTCCCGAATCAAAGCAGCCGTCTCTTCTTTCACCTGATTTATCTGATCCTTAGCCTCCTGTTTGGCCGCATAAACCGCATCGGAGGACTCTTTTTGAGAAGCTGATATTTCGTCCAGTGAAATTTTTCTGGCCGCAGCAGCTTCGTCGAGATACGTCTGTTTTTTCTGCGCCGTTTCCTCTCTGACGGCCGTAATCTCCATTTTTGCCTCTTCGGCAGCTTGGGCGGTTTCTTTGGCGTAGATTGCTTTTTGATCTTCCATCTCCTTTTTTGCGATAGCAATCGCCTCCGTAGATTGTTGCTTCACGGCGGCCACTTCATTTGCTTCTTCTTCTTTGATTTTAGCGACCGTAGAAGCACGTTCTTCCTTAGCCTTCAGAATGGCCAGCGCCGTTTCCTCCCTGGCGGCCGCTTCGGCCAGTTTGGCCTTTTGAATTTCATTAGCCGTTTGTTCTTTTATCGCCGCAATTTCTGCCGCTGCGTTGTTTTTGGCTTCCACCACCCGATTGGCCTCTGCTTCTTTCTGAGCCGCCGCATCTTCCTTTATTTTCAGGATAGCAGCCGTTTCTTCTGCCTGCGTAATCGCAATATTTTCGGCCGCTTTTCTTTTTGCTTCCGCCTCTTCGTTGGCAGCCGTTTGCTGAGCAATCACCGCTTCTTCTTTTGCTTTTGCAATCTGATTCGCCGACATTTCCCGGGCCTTGGCCACTTCACTGGCCGCATTATTACGAGCCGCCTGCACTTCTTCGGCGGTCATCTGCTGATTTTTCTTCTCCTCTGCTTTTACCTGCGCAATTTTAGCGGCTACTTCCGTCTGAATCTCTTTGATTTTGTTTTGTGCCGTTTGCTGGCTTTCAGCTACATCAGAAGCATATACCGTTTTGGCTTCGCTGGCTTTTTCGTTGGCCTTTTTAACTTCCATGGCCGCAGCATCCTGTGCCACTTTGATTGCTTCCGCCGCCCGCTGTTTGGCCAGCGCCACTTCTTCCGCCGAGCTGGCTTTAACCGCTGCTTCGTTGCTTTTAGCTTCTTCGATGGCTTTTTTCAGTTCCTCCTGAATCCTGGCCATTTCCGTCTGAGCCCGTTCTTTGGCCGCAGCCACATCCGTAGCTATTTTTGTTTTTTCCGCCTCCGCCTTTTCCCGGGCGGCAGCAACTTTACCAGCCGCTTCCTGATTAATTTCCGCAATGGTCTGACCGGCACGATTCCGGGCGGCGGCGACCTCCTCGGCGGCAGCCTGTTTCTCCTCCGCAGCTTTGGCCTTGGCGGCAGCAATCTCCTGAGCGGTCATCGCCTGGGTATCGGCCACTTCCTTGCTAGAATTTTGTTTAGCGTCCGCAACTTGCTGGCGCGTATTACTGATTTCTTCGGAAGCCTTTCTTTTAGACTCTGCCACTTCGATGGCTGAGGCTTCTTTTTCTCTCGCAATATTTTCCTTAATATCCGCCATTTCGGAAGCCGCATTTTCCTGTAGCAAGGCTTTCTCTTCCGCACCTTTACGACGGGATTCGGCAACTTCAAATGCGACTTTTTCTTTTTCCAGGACTGCATTTTCTTTTATTTGTGCAATCTCCTCGGCTGTTTCTTCCCTGACCTGTAAAATTTGCTGGGCTGCTGTTTTTTTAGTTGTGACAACATCCTCGGCTGTTTTGTTCCGTTCTTCTTTGGCTTTGGCGCGCGCCTCGGCAATTGCCGTAGCTGTTTCTTCCCGGATACGATTCAGCTCTTGCTGGGAATTTTCCCGGGCCGAAGCAATTTCATCACTATACTCCACTCTGGCCAACTCCAGTTTTTCCTTTACTGCTTTTATTTCCATGGCTGCCTTTTCCCGGGCAGCGGCAACCTCCTGCGCACTTTCCAACTGCGCCTTTGCAACCTCGGCATCCGCTTTTTTGCGGCTTTCCATCACATTGGTATTGATTTTTTCAATTTCCTGATTGGCTTTAGAACGGGCATCCTGAACGGAAGCCGCAACTGCCTCCTGAGATTTACCCATTTCTGCGTTTGATTTTTCACGGGCGGCCAATACCTCCTGCGCAAACTCAGATTTCTTCTGAGCAGCCTGCTCGCGGGCGAGTACTACTTCATCCTGTAGCTGTGCTTTTATTTTATCGGCCTTTTCTCGTTCCAGCTGGATTTCCGCCCGCAACTTGTCTTTGATAGTAGCCAGTTCCTGCTTCAGGTCGGCCAGTTCCTGATCATTCAGTAAGCTAACATCTGTGATTCTGCGTCCTCCTCCCGCCGAAGTGGAACTGATAGGTGCTCCGGTACTTGCCCCATTACCACTGGGCCTCGCTGAAAAATTGTTGTTGGTTAATTTAACATCATTTACTTTACCCCGGTCCAGCGATGCTCCGAAGCATTTTGCCAGATTTTTAAAATCAGCCTGCCGATTGGAAGTTACCGTTAACTTCAGCATCTTGTTCGTCACGTTATTACGCAGATACAGGGTATTGATCTGTGCACTGCCAAACCAGTCGATCGCGGCCATGTCCAGTTGTAAGGTGTTGATAAATATGGGGGTATTTCCCGACTTTTTTACTTCTCCCATTTCGGTAAACCGGTAACTTTGACGCTTTTTGGTATTATCCATAAAGATAATTTCATCATCCTGATTAAATTCCACACCACCGTTGGAATATACTTTAGCAACGATACCTCTGCTGGTCGTATTGAATTCAATACTATAACTGTAGGTACCCCGGATGACGATGGTCTGGTCTTTGGATTTTAAAATTTGAGAACTTCCCAGTGTTTTATTTTCAACAATCAGCCCGGCACAATTCTGGGCCCGGACGAAATAGCTGGAAAGAAAGAGGCAGAAAAAAAGAAGGATTGATAAACGCATAGCTCGATTGTTTTGCACAATATAGTAAGAACTTATTTAAAATAACGCAATCCCGGGGTTGCTTATTGGGGAATGTGGCCATTTACCCGGAGATTGGATACGGGAATTTATGTGATAAAGACTAATTTAGGGGACTGTACCGTTATGTGTATCATTTGGCATCCCGCACCTTGTATTCCTCCCTGATTCGGGAGGCCTTAAGGAAAGCCAACGCGCTGACACACTTGACAGGACAATCTCTAATTTAGCAAAAGAAAAAAGTGCGTAGCGGACTTTCTTTACTCGAAAGAAAATCCATCAGCAAAACGAAAAAATCACCTTTTTGCTGCCAGTAAATAGAGAATAGCCATTCTGATCGCTACCCCATTTTCTACCTGCTGGAGAATGATAGAACCGGGAGAATCTGCTACTTCACTGGATATTTCTACGCCTCGATTAATGGGCCCCGGATGCATGATGACAATCTTTTTTCCAGTTTTGTCAATAATATCCTGGTTGATACCAAAATACTGGGCATATTCCCGGATAGAAGGAAAAAACTTTATATCCTGTCTTTCCAGCTGAATCCGTAATAAATTGGCTACATCACACCAGGCCATCGTTTCGGCTACGCTGTAACTAACGGACACGCCTAGTTTTTCAATATATTTTGGAATCAGGGTAGGAGGACCACAAACCCGGACTTTGGCGCCTAATTTTTGTAAGCAAAAGATATTGCTCAGCGCGACTCTGGAGTGCAAAATATCCCCAAAAATGGCTATCTTTTTTCCGGCCAGATCTCCAACCTGTTCCTGCATAGAATAGGCATCCAGCAAGGCCTGCGTAGGATGCTCGTGGGTACCATCGCCGGCATTAATAATGTTGGCATCAATGTGTTGAGATAGAAAATAAGCTGCACCCGGCGCAGGATGACGCATGACAACCATATCCACTTTCATGGACAAAATATTATTAACGGTATCCAGCAGTGTTTCCCCTTTTTTGACGGAAGAAGAGGAAGCGGAAAAATTAACCACATCGGCCGAGAGTCGTTTTTCTGCCAATTCGAAGGACAATCTGGTTCGGGTAGAATTTTCAAAAAACAGATTGGCGACCGTCACGTCACGGAGAGAAGGTACTTTTTTAATCGGACGATTGATAACTTCTTTAAAATTCTCGGCAGTTTTGAATATCAACCGGATATCCGCTTCGGTAAGATATTTTATACCTAAAACATGTTTGGTACTTAATTGTGACCCCGTCATTTTTCTCTTTTTGAACCAAATAATAAAACTTTATCTTCCCCCTTTTCTTCGGCCCATTCTACCTGTACGTACGCCTCATCGATGGAATCAACGGTAATACCCACGTAATCTGCCCGGATGGGTAAATGCCGGTTGAAGCGCCGATCTACCAGCGTCAGCATCTCCACCTGAGATGGACGACCGTGATCCTGCAAAGCGGACATGGCCGCCTGAATGGTACGTCCGGTATACAGGACATCATCTACCAGAATTACTTTTTTGTTTTCTAAATCAAAATCAATGGAAGTCTTACTTGGATGCAGTGGCTTTTCCCGAATCCGGAAATCATCCCGGTAGAAAGTGATATCAAGATTACCGTTTTGGATATTTTTAATCTTCAAAATTTCCTGGAGTCCCTTACGGATTCGACTGGCCATAACAACGCCACTGGTCTGGATTCCGACCAGGCAGGTATCTTCGAAGTTGTCATACCGCTCAATCAGTTGGTGACAAAGTCGTTCCAGGGTAAGCGAAAACCGCTCTTTTTCGAGGATGGTACGGCCTTTTTTCATATCGTCGCAAATATAGGGAAATGTTTTCAAAAATCTACGGATTGCTCACCATCAGCTTTTTCACAGCACTCCATCTATCATTCCGGATTTTTACGTAATAAATTCCAGAAGACCAATCCGCGGGAAGCGCAATTTCGATATTATCGGAACCAGTATTGACTTGATTGGTATAGATTTTTTGTCCCTGAACGTTATATATTTCCAACTCAAAATTTCCGGGAACAAAACTAAAATCCAGATAGAACACCCCGGTAGCCGGGTTCGGTTGCAAATTGATTTGCTGGCTAAAATCAAGCTGGCTCGTGCTGACAATAAATTCCGTAGAAGCAGGGGTACCGGGACTTAAATTCAGATAACTTCCGCTGGCAGATGTCTCTAGTTTTACAGTCCGGACCAGATAATAATAAAGTGCATTTGCCGGAGGCGTATCCAGAAAAGTGGTGCCATCAACAGGCGTATCGTTGATTAATTCGTAGTCTCCGAACTGATCGGTAGATCGGTAAATATTATACCCTTCTATATTCAGGCCGCCCGCAGGATTCCAATTTATTCGCACCGCTTCCCCTTCCATCTGCGCGAAGGCAGAAGGCGGAGCAATGGCCATGTGCATCCGCAACGTGGGATCACCCATCAATGCTACGTGGACCAGTTGCGGACCGTTGTCGAGATAAACTCCACCATTTGAACGGCTGTTCTGGGTGGCCAGTAAAGAAGTTCCGATGGGTGCACCGAGCGACATCTGGTGCAGTGTCCAGGGTGGACTTCCCGCCCAGCAATTGGTCAGGGTCAGACCGGAAGCCAGCGGTGCCCGTAAAAAATTATTGGTGTTATCCCAATCTCCGAACTGACTGCCAAACAACATTGTAAAAACAGTATTCAATTCAGCATTCGCAAAGTCCTGAGTGCTTCCGATTCCTTCGGCACTGATGTGCGAACCACTCCCGCAACCGTAAGACCAGAGATATCCGGCGGTAGAGGATAAGGTAGAAAAATAATCACTGACTGCTATATTTTCCGCTCCGAACATCGTAGAAAAATTCCGCCAGCCACTCGCCGCCGGCGCGGCAAAAGTATTCCCGAAGTTATCGTCTATCAGCGCCCGTCGGGGAATATCATAAAAGGCATTCCGGTACAGATGATTTTTTTGAAAATATTTTCGTAACAATTCAATTTCAGAATCAGCAAAAGCAGGCATATCGAAAAAATCTACTCTACCTACGGCCAGTTCCACGGCGGTGGGAATAGAATCCTGATCAAATCTTCCGTCTCCCGGAACGTTGTGGTTGTACTCAAACTGAGCGGAGGTATTGGAGACCAGTTCATCGGTCCAGTTTCCATTCAGCTCTCCGTAATAAACGTCGGCAGCCCAGGCACCTTCATGATTTTCGAAATGGGTATCCGGCGCAATTTCCCCGGAATACGGAACGGGAACATGACCGATAATGAAAAGAGAATTTATTTCCGGATTCGCCTGATACAACGCCTGAATCCGGGATCGGATATCGGTCACCGACTCTGTCATGCTGGCCGTTTCGATGTAGGTCTTCCAGCCGTCCCGCACCAGGTCGAGTTGCAAACGGTCGATTTCAGGGGCAATGGGAAGTCGAACCGACTCTTCAATTAACAATATAATTCCTCCACGATTATGAACGGGTGGCAGTCTGTTGCCAGCGTAAATATATCCGTAGGCAGGGTTTTGGGCGATCAGGGTTCCTGGTTCACCGGAGGTGAGATAAACGGAATCCGTCGCAACTTCGCGCAGCTGATACGAGGTTGATTGTGGAAACATATCCTGCCTGATCGTCAGCGTCAGTGTTTCAGTAGCATTGCCATTATCACAAACAGTAAATTCCGTTATATCGGAACTCCCAAAATCATCTCCGTACGCCAATTCTTCTCCACAACCTGACAAGCGATAAAAACCAAATCCGAAATCGCAGCAAAGTCCAATATTGAATATATCCGCAAATTGCAAAACAAAATCCGCCCCCGCAGGAACGTCAACCGTTTTGACAATCAAATCAAATTCGTATTTAAAGACTCCAAATTCTTTTGCGGTACCAGGAAATAATTCTACGCCATCGAAACGCGTAGCATCACCGGGCAAGATAGCAATTGGTTCTCCCCAGGTCGTATCATTCAACTCTTTTTGGTAAACCCGGTATTCCGGTGCGTCGGAATCGGCGGTCCATTCCAGGTGAAAATTTCCGTCTTCCTCGACCAGTTCCAGTTCGACGGAACGATCCCGGGCATCCTGGGAAGATTGCCCCGTGAGGCTGACAAACAAACAGCAAACAAGAGAAAACATTAGGTAAATACGCTTCATGGATGGATATTTTTAATTTATATGGCAAGTTAATATTAATTTTGTTCAAAGGACAGTAGATGCCCTACAATCCTCTCTTTCCAGAAAAGAATTAATGGAGTTAAGAGCTTGTCTAAACTTCCATTAATTGGCTGCAATTGGCAAATTTGGACAAACTCTATGTAAAAAACAGACATTCCCCATTGTGAGATATTATTTTTGGAAATAAGAAATAAATTTTTACTTTTACCAAACAAACCCGTTCCGATGCTTCTGGTCTGGAAGTAACACGTTAATCCATTTTACAAATTTTTAAATTTTAAATGATGAAACAACTAACGTTGATTTTGGCGGTATGTGCCTGCCTGCAAGTTAATGCCCAGCAACTTTTTTTTGAGGCTTTTTCGGGATATAATATGACGGCTTACGAGAACTTCGGGGAGGGGAACCAAGGTTATGTTCCAATGGGTTTCAGATTAGCGGGCGGCCTGGAACATCTGCAAATTGGTGGCGAGTATCGCCGCAATATTTCCAATCCCACTTTTCAGATTGCTGACAGCCCGATCAGAACGGAAGTTGAAGAGACTTATTACGGTGCGTTGTTGAGAGGAAATTTGAGCACTTTGCCTGCTTACCGTTTTGGACTAATCATCAAGGCTGGTGCCGGTTATTATCAGGGCAGATTGCTTACTTATGAAAATGACCTGATCATTTCTGAAAGTAGTGTTGATCTGGACAAGGCTTTTGGATGGAATGCGGGTCTTGGTATTTCAGCGCCCATCGCAGGATTGGTGCACTGGGAAATTGGCTATCAATTTAACGCGGTTAGCCGGGAGATTCCGGGGATTGGAGAAAAAAATAATATGAGTTACCATTCTTTTCAGCTGGGTTTGAGTCTGAATTTAGTGTTTGGGAATACGGCTAAGCGTTGTCGGAGGGTGATTAGTTCTAAGTAACGATCAAATAATAACTTCCACATCTGTGGCTAAAAGAATTTAAGCTATACTTCGTAAAAAAGCCTCGCCATAGCTAGGCTATGTCTACGTTTTTTAACTCGTCTAGCTTAAATTCTTCCTAGCCAAGATGACG
>CAKZUV010000336.1 GCA_937921555.1 uncultured Saprospiraceae bacterium | reverse complement strand
GTTAGCGGGCCTGATTAACTAATTTACCGATTAACTGTGTTTAGCTCTGAGCGATACCCCGACGGCTTGCCTCGGGGAGCCTCATTCTGAGCGACGCAAAAATAAGGATTGTTTTTATAAAAAACTAAAATGGAGTGGAATTGAGATTTGCTCTACTTCACCGCACAACTCAACAACGTCTTCTCTCCGCCGGGAGTCACCAGTACCCCTTCCAGCTCGTCGCCTATGGTTACCGGACCGACACCCGCCGGGGTACCCGTATAAATGTAATCTCCTTTTTGTAGTTTAAAAAACTGACTGACGTAAACGATCAGCTCATCAAATGGGAAGATCAGGTCTTTGGTAAAACCATGTTGTACTTTTTCACCATTTTTATTCAGATAAAATTCGAGATGGCCATCTACCGTGGCAGATTTAAGGTTGACAAATTTACCGATTACGGCCGAATGATCAAAGGCCTTGGCGATTTCCCAGGGATGTCCTTTTTCTTTGCATTGCTGCTGTAAATCACGAGCCGTGAAGTCAATGCCCAGACCGATTTCCTGGTAATAATCTTTGGCAAACTCGGGCTGAATGTGCCGACCATTTTTACTGATTTTTAAAACCAGTTCTAACTCGTAATGGAGGTCTTTGGTAAATTCAGGATAGTAAAATGGTTTGCTATTAACAAGCAGCGCAGAGCCGGGTTTCATAAAAACCAGCGGTTTGGTGGGGACTTTATTTCCGAGTTCTTTAGCGTGGTTGGCGTAGTTGCGACCAATACAAATGATTTTCATAAGCTGATTTTTTTCAGTTCGCTTTTAGAATTTAACATTTAACAATCCGCACATATCTTTTACTTCTTTGACGGTTTCCTGCGCAATCTTTCTAATTTCCATCGAAGCATATTTTATCTGAGACTTTATCTGTTTTTTATCTTTATTAAGTTCCGCACGTCTTTCGACAAAATTACGATTTAATAAAACCAAGCCATCAGCGACTGATTCTTTTAGGTCCGCATATTTTAAATTACCGTTATTATAATCTTGCAATAACGATTCGTGCGCGTCCAGTTGATCGCTGGCTTTCAGTAAACTAAATAAATTTTCAACGCCGGCACTCATCGTCCCCGCGGGCGTATCACCTGCATCTGTAACGGCAGATTTTATCTGTTTGCGGATTCGATTTTCATCCGCAAAAATATTGATAAAATGCTTTTCTCCCGCACTTTTACTCATCTTTCTAAGTGGATCAGCGGTAGATTGAACCTTGGGAATCTCAGTCAGCAACGGCTCGGGCATCACAAAAAAGTCTTTGCCCATTTGGGTATTAAATCGTTGTGCGATGTTTCGGGTCAGTTCCAGGTGCTGTACCTGATCTTTTCCGATGGGAACATAGTCTGCCCGGTAAATCAAAATATCCGCCGCCTGCAATACCGGATAATCCAGCAGACCCGCCGAGATAAAATCATCGTCTCCTTTTTTAGCACTTTTATCTTTAAACTGCGTCATTCTTGTCAACTGACCATAAGAAGTAAAGCAATTAAAAATCCAGCAGAGTTCTGCGTGTTCCGGGATCAGGGATTGAATAAAAAGATTTTCGGGTTTGATACCCGTTGCCATCAAATTAAAAATTAGTTCCCAGGTGGTCGTGCGCAATTTTTTATGGTCAAAAATATGCGTCATCGCGTGGTAGTCGACTACTCCGTAAATACATTTGTATTCTTCCTGGAGTGAAACCCAGTTTTTGATTGCACCAAAGTAATTACCGAAATGAATATGGCCAGTTGGTTGGATGCAGGAAAGTACGGTTTTCATATTTTTGAATCGTTGATTTTTTTGATTGTTGAATCGCTGCGCTTGTTTATTTGTTTCGATGTTTAATCATTGAGTTGTTGAAAATGGGTGTTGATAATATTTCTATTAGACGGATTTTAAGAATATATTTTGAATAAACAAATAAACCCGAAAAAATCCTACCCAACCACCGCCATCACAGAAATCTCAATATTAACAAACTTGGGTAAATTCGCTACCTCTACCAGTTCGCGGGCCGGCGCTGTATCGTCGTTGAAATATTCCGAATAGACCGCGTTGATACGACTGTAATTATTCATATCCGAGACAAAAACGGAACATTTAAAAACTTCTTCAAAGGTAACACCTGCTTCGGTCAGAATTGCCTGGATATTTTTCATCACCTGATGTGTTTCGGTTTCGATATCATCCATGACAAGATTGCCGGTCGCCGGATCGATTGCGATTTGACCGGAAGCGTAGAGTACTCCGTTGACGATTACCGCTTGATTATAAGGACCGACGGGCGCCGGCGCATTTTTAGTTTCGATTATTTTTTTCATAATAAAAAGCGTTTTAAGGTTTTAGATCTGAGTGGAAAATTACCATAAATTTGGTCAACAAACCATAACAGAAAAAGCCCCGCATAGCTAATGTATGGGAGCTTTTTATTATTTAAGGCTGGAAAGATTGATCTAATCCTCCAGTTCTTCTTCTGCCTGAATTACTACCTGTCCCCGGTAGTACATCGTACCATCGAGCCAGTAAGCACGGTGATACAGGTGTGCTTCTCCGGTAGTTGAACATTTAGCCACCGTAGGAATAGCGGCTTTGTAGTGTGTTCTTCGTTTGCGTTTGCGCTGCTTAGAGATTTTACTCTTAGGATGTGCCATTTTGAAAATATTTAATAAGTAATCGAAAAGGGATTACTCAGGTATTACAATGTCAGAGCAGATGGTTTAGTTTCCGCTCAGTTTATTTAATTCGTCCCAGATGGGATTATTTATTTCTTTTTGATCTTTCTCCTCCTGTTCCAGCCGGGTAAGTACAGCCTGATCGCAGGGAGTTGGATTATCGTTTTGGCAATCGTAGGTTTTCATCATGGGGACAGACAGACCTACAAATTCGTATATGTACTTAGCCACGTTGATTTCCGTCGTTTCAGCGGGTAGGTAAATTACCTCATCTGCTTCCGATTCGTGGTCACTCAATTTTATGATCAATTGATACTGACCCTCAATTGGTAAATTAATATCTGCCAGACACCGGTCACACTCCGCTTTTACCGTCCCCTGTACGTCCACATCGAGGACAAACATATCCGGTCTTTTGTCAAAATCCAGCAACACATCTACTTTCCCGTCTTCGATCAGCGAACCCTCAAATTCGGCAAAAAAAGAAGCATCCAGGTGAAATTTAAACTGGTGGAGACCGCTTTTGATCCCTCTCACGGGTATCGAAAAATTGTTTAAAGATGCCATAGGAAAAAGAACTGCTTAAAAATGCGGTGCAAAGATACCTTTTTTTGTATAAAAATGGAGGGTTTTTCCGGGAAAAGTATACCTCCGGATGATTGGTCCGAATAACCAATTGTATACCTGGGAATGCGGAATTTTCTCCCAATACAACTTAACATAAATATTGCCTTTCTCTGTATAATAAAATTTTTTTATTATACCTTTATATAATTTTTAACCTAAATGTAAACAAATGAAACAAATGAATGAACAAAAAATAACCCTTTACCCATTCTTATTTTTACTGTTTTTCGGTAATTTTTTAACAGCTCAAAACGAACAAATCCCCAATTATAACCAGCATGTCTGGGAAATGCCTGCTACTCCTGATCAACCCAACGTAGCGGATGCCATTATGCCATTCTCTATTCAGCCTCAGCAGCTGGACCGAAATTACCGGGATGACGGTACACAGAGAGCCGACCCGACCTGGGCGGTAGATGATGGTTACGGTGGTTCCTGTAGCCGGGACTGTAATGTGGCACCTTATGATAACGCGCCATTTTCGAGCAGTTGTAATGGGGGAAATTATACAATTCCTTATGTGATTACGATTATAAATGTCTGTGGAACCACGGACTTACCCGATGGATGGAACAATGCGGCGGAAGCGATTGGTGATTTGGATGCGGTGATAGCAGAGGTCAATAGCTATTATGCTGCGAATGGACTTCCAATTCAATTAACCAAAGCAATTCACCACGGTATGTCAACGGAAGCAGATGGTTCTACCCGAATCATCAGCGATGCTACGCTCTGCTCTTTTTCGGGCGGTACCGGACCCGGCACAGACAATGATTATGCGAATGGAATTGATATTCCTGACGTACTGAATATCTACGTAGCTGAAGTAGTCAATGGTAGTACTGGTTGTAATGGATTTGCTTTCTTGCCTACTGGTGCTTCTGCTCCCAATCGTATGGCGATGCAGGCTAGTTGCTTTAACAGCTTTGCTTGTCCACCTCCCAATCCGGCATTAAATCCCGGACGTAACGGTGTGCTTATTCATGAAGTAGGCCATTATCTTGGTTTATATCATACCCATCATCCATTTGAAGTGAGCGGTACCAGTAGTCCGCGTAATGAATGTCCCGATGGTTCCAATGGGTGTACTGCGGGGGATTTTATTGCGGATACCGGAGCGGACCCGAACTTAAGTGATAATTCCTGTGTAATTCAACCTAGTCCTTTTCCTCCACTAGCAAATTGCAGTAATCATGATATAACAGGTTGTCCTTCTCCTTGTGGTACTCCTTACTCGGCAGTTACTACCGCCGAAAATATAATGAGTTATAATCAAGTTCCAATCATTAGTGGCTCTGGTGCGGGAACTTGTGAATCCTGTCAGACTATTTTCTCTGATTGCCAAAAGGCAAAAATGGTAGATGCTTTATTGTGTAGTCGTAATACCCTTTGTGACCGTAGTGTAGCCACCGATCTGGCTGGTGGTGCGGCCAGTTCGGTCGTTGAAATATGTTTGGGCGATCCTGCTCCTACCTTTAATGCAACCAGTAGTTGTTACAGCTGGTACGATGGACTTGGTGCCAACGCACAGTTGTTGACGGCGGGTACCTCATCATTTACGCCTCCGGTAGGAACGGATCCGGGACAACTAAACAACCAGGCGTCCGGTACTTATGATTTTTATCTTGGTGATGCGAATGAATACAATCCCAATTGCCGGACACTGGTCCGGGTTATCGTTTCAGATGGTGCCGGTGACGGATCTCCGGCGACTATTGGAGATGGTGCGACTTCATTTACCGTGACCAATACTACTTTTTCTACGGGTTCTTCCAATGGAATTGGTTACCTGTTTACCACTATTGATCCTGCTAGTATTACGAATCCTGTTGCGGTGATTGGCGCTGCGGCTACCGCTACGGGAACCGTACTGGGAAGTACCGATCAGATTATTCAGTCAGTTGACGGAGACTTAACTAATTACACGCTGGATTGTGAAACCCTGGGTGGTGGAACTTATTATTTGACGCCTTTTGTGGCTTACGGAGAAGCTGCTCCGGATTGTACCGCCAATGGTACAGGTAATAGTGTATTGTTTAGTAGTGGCAGGGGAGGAGCTTTATCAGCTCCGGTAGGACCGGTAAGTTGTACGCCAACCGGATTGTCTTTAATAGATTTTGAACTGGAACTGGAAATTACCAGCTGTGCGTCTCCCGGAACTACTTTCTACATTAATCTCCGGGATCCTGCTACTGCTTCCTGTAATAGTGTTTCATTCGGCGGAAGTACACCAACGATAAGTTGTGCAGTAGGAAATACTTATACATTTGATATGGCGGCCATTAATGCGGTTGTTCCCGGATTTGATCCGCTCACTGACCAACTTTGTGTTAGTGCTATCAATACGGCAGTAAATAGTGCAGGATTAACTTATACTCTTACTTTGAATGCGACTTATAGTGGTAATAGTGGCTTTGATGTCTGGGATGATAACGGCAGTCCGGTCCTGGCTACAGATCCGGATTGTATTTTAGGAAGCCCGGTGGCTATTACTTGTCTGGTTCCAACGCCCGTTGAGTTGCTGGATTTTACCGGTTATCTGGACGGAGACATAGTGGTTCTGGATTGGAAAACAATTTCAGAACAAAACAACGACTACTTTACGTTACAACGATCAGCGGACGGTCGAAACTTTACAGATATTGCCAGCATAAAAGGTAACGGTACTACTACCGAACCACAACAATACCAATACCTGGATAAAGAGTCAATGTCCGGATTGAATTATTACCGGCTTCAGCAAACGGACTATGACGGTACTACCGAATACGTGGGAGATATCGTTGTGATTGATAGAAAAAAGTTTCCGGATGAAATTCATATTCAGCCCAATCCAATTGAAGCCGGTATCCTGACCCTCACTGCAGTAATGGAAATTTCTGGTGATTTGTCGATCGAAGTTTATAGTATGAATGGTACGCTGATGCATAAGGCACAAGCCAATACAGATCGTGGATTGAATCGCCTGAACTTTAGCGTTGATGGTTTACCAAACGGCGTTTATTTGCTGAAAACAATCAAAGGTCAAAACGTCTTTACAGAAAAATTTGTGAAAACAGATTAAAAATTTCTGAATTGACATAAATGGACTTATAAAAACTCCATTGGTACTTAAAGCTGCCAATGGGGTTTTTATTTTTGATCAAAGTAACATTCCTTAAACATTCATTTGTAAAATAGAAAAAGATTAACGGGAACTTTTTCCGTTAATCTTTTTTTATAAGCAACTTAATCAATAAGAATTCTCCGAGGCGCTGCCTCGGATGAACACGTTAGCGGGCCTGATTAACTCATTTACCGATTAACCGTGTTTAGCTTTGAGCGATACCCCGACGGCTTGCCTCGGGGAGCTTCACTATGGTGCACTAAACCATCGATTTCGGCTTCACCCAGCTATCAAACTCTTTCTCCGTCAAGTACCCTAATTTCACCGCTGCTGCTTTCAGCGTCGTTCCTTCTTTGTAAGCTTTCTTGGCAATCGTAGCCGCCTTGTCATAACCTATTTTTGTATTTAAAGCGGTCACCAGCATCAATGAATTCTGTAATTTTTCTTCGATCACTTCGTAATTAGGTTCAATCCCCTGCGCACAGTTGGTATCAAAACTACGACAGGCATCACCAATCAATCGGGCACTAAACAGAAAATTAAAAATCATCATTGGTTTAAAAACATTCAACTCAAAATGTCCCGTGGCGCCTCCGATATTGATGGCCACATCGTTGCCCAGTACCTGCGCGCAAGCCATTGTCAACGCCTCGGACTGTGTTGGATTTACCTTTCCCGGCATGATCGAAGAACCCGGTTCGTTGGCCGGAATAATCAATTCTCCGATTCCACAACGGGGACCAGAAGCCAGCATCCGGATATCATTACCGATCTTGTTGAGTGCTACGGCTGCGGTCTTGAGTGCACCGTGTGCTTCGACAATCGCATCGTGCGCCGCCAGCGCCGCAAATTTATTTTTAGCGGTGACAAAAGGCAGTTTGGTCAACTTTGCGATGTGCTTGGCGACCAGTTTATCGTATCCTTTTGGCGTATTCAAACCCGTACCGACCGCCGTACCACCGAGTGCCAGTTCCGACAAATGCTTTAAGGTATTTTTGATGGCCGCCATTGCGTGGTCCAGTTGTGCCACGTAACCGGACAACTCCTGTCCTACCGTTACGGGCGTAGCATCCATAAAGTGTGTCCGACCAATTTTGACTACATTTTTATAAGCCTTCGCTTTTTTATTCAACGTATCCCGTAGTGCTTTCATCCCCGGCAACGTATTTTCTATCAGCATCTGATAAGCCGCGATGTGCATGGCAGTGGGAAAAGTGTCGTTGGAAGATTGTGATTTATTGACATCATCGTTGGGATGTAAAAACTTTTTTTCGTCCGTTAATTTACCACCCTTAGCAACGTGTCCACGGTTAGCGATTACTTCGTTGACATTCATATTGGATTGTGTACCAGAACCCGTTTGCCAGACTACGAGCGGAAACTGATCATCCAACTTTCCAGCGGTAATTTCGTCGCAGACTTTTCCTATTAACGTAGATTTTGCTTTTGGCAGAACGCCAAGTTCTGTGTTGGTTTTAGCTGCTGCTTTTTTTAAGATGGCAAATGCGCGAATTACTTCGATGGGCATTTTTTGACCACCAATTTTAAAGTTTTCGACGGAACGTTGTGTCTGCGCGCCCCAGTATTTTTCGGCGGGAACTTTAACGTAACCAATGCTGTCTTTTTCTTTTCTGAATTTCATGTGATAATAAAGTTTATGATCAAATTTTTTTAAAAATTATTTAATCCACCTCCCTTAGTACACTGTGTACCAAGATTAAATAGCTTATTAAATAATCTACTCGATTGTTTCTGAACAATTCCGGCAAAGATAGTGTTTTTGTTTGTAAGCAGATAATCTTATATTTGTGTTTATTACTTTGAATGTCTTTTAATTACAAAGAGAAAAAATATTTCATAACACAGTTTTTTCATTTTATAGAGATAATGTGAAAATACTACTTAAACTAAGTTACTAATGGCTTTTAAACTTCCGGACTTACCTTATGCGTACGATGCTTTGCAGCCGCACATCGATAAGCGCACGATGAAAATCCATCACACCAAACATCACGCTGGTTACACCAACAAACTTAACGCCGCTATTGAAGGCACAGATCTGGCAAAGAAATCCATTGAGGATATTTTGAAGAAAGCTTCCAAGCATGGTGACGCAGTTCGCAACAACGCAGGAGGATTTTATAATCATTCTCTTTTTTGGAGAACTATGGGACCAAACGAAGGTGCGGAACCTAAAGGGAAACTGGCCAAAGCAATCAAAGATTCTTTTGGTTCTTACGAGAAATTTAAAGAGAAGTTTTCTGCCGCCGCAAAAACCAGATTTGGTTCCGGATGGGCGTGGTTGTGTGTAGGTCGTGGCGGTAAATTATTCGTAACTTCTACGCCTAATCAGGACAACCCGCTGATGGATTGTGCTCCTAAAAAAGGAACACCGATTCTTGGATTAGACGTTTGGGAACACGCGTACTATCTGAAATACCAGAACAAGCGACCTGATTACGTGGAAGCATTTTTCAGCGTTGCCAACTGGTCAGTGGTTTCCAGAGAATATACTAAAGCAACAAAGAAGAAATAATTTTCTTTTCTAAGTAATGGTCGAATAATAAGTTCCGCATTTTGGCAAGGGAATTTTGGTTCAAGATGAGGCAAAAAACGTAGACGATGCCGCAGCATCGGCGAGGCTTTTTAACGAAATTTTGGATCAAAAGGGCCAGCCATAAATCGGGAAGTTATTGTTTTACCATTACTAAAGTAAAAAAAATTACTTGCCCGTAAGACGTTATGTTTTACGGGTTTTTTCGTGAAAAAATTATTTTATTAATATTTTCAATAGAACAAATATTGAGTTATTGCGTTCAAGCAAATATAACCACTGATAATCTAGCCTAATTTATTTTTAATTTATTTTATCACTAAATTATCTCTCCCATGATCATTTTAAGTATTTTTCTGGTAATTCTTTGCGTTTTTGGTAGTCAGTATCTACAGGAAGCGCGTTAAGATTAGGAAAGAATCTCTTTTGAACAACCAAAGCAATTGTAAATTATAACAGTAATAAAAAAGCCCTCAACCGGTAAGGATTGGGGGCTTTTAGTTTTATTGAGAAAGAGACTTTTTTTGCTAGCCGTCTTTCCTTTTTGATATCAATTTATTCTTCATCTCCTTTTCCTTTTACCGCCTGATACATCGTTCGGATTTCTGATTCGGAAAAAGTGCCTGCCAGCGCATTCTGAAAAATAAATTCTTTGTCTCCTTTTACACGAACCAGTTGAAAACCATAACTGATAGTGGTAGAATCTATTTTTGTTTCATAAATAAAACCATTCGCATCAGATTCATCCACTATTTTTGAAAAGTAAGGATTGTTTTTTACCTCACCCTTCAGCTCACTGGCAATTTTCGCGGCATCCGTGGAGGTAGCATCTGACGCAAAAATTTGCAGATCATACCCGTCTTCGCCCCGAACGGTTATATCTTTTTGAACGAGCAAATCCATTGTCCGTACCTTGGCACTATCCGGTGCCATGATCTCAAGTGAAACGCCATACGGTAATAAACTCAATTTCTTTAGATGGCTCGTTGGATCAGACTGGCAACTTCCCAGGAAAAAAAGTATCGATAAAAAAACAAACAGATTTTTCATAAATTTTTTAATTGATTAAGTACCAAAGATACTAATGTATAGGGTAATTAATAACAAAAGTATCCTTCTCGTTCAATATTTATTAAAACCATCATTCTACCACGATCTTCCTCACGCCCTTCCCGCTTTCATTTGTTATCTCCAGGAAGTAAAACCCGGCGGCAACTCCCTGCAAATCCAGTTGCGTCTGAATCCGGCCGGCTCCGGCGGTAAGCGTTTTATTTTGCACCAGCGCACCACTGATCGAATAAAGAGAAAAATCTACCGCACCCGATTGTGCCAGTGTCAGTTCTACCGTCAGCAGGTCCTGCACCGGATTGGGAAAAACCCGATAGTTCCAGCCCGCCGGTTCCACCTGATTCGTATTGGTTGATACCTGAGATTCTACGATAATTCCTCCTTCGGGAATGGTCGTGCAGGCCTCGTCTCCTTCCGCTGACCGTACGCAAGCTTCTCCGTTGTAACTGAATAAATCCATCAGTTCGACATCGTCCACAAACCAGAAACCTCCGCCGGGAGGAACACCACCATCACTGGTCGCAAAATTAAATCTGAGATAAACCGACTCATTTTGATACGCTGATAAATCCACGTAAGTAGGAATCCACCCGTCGGAGTCTCCCGTAAAAGCTTCCAGTTCCGGAATGATAAACGTGGTGTATTGCACAAATCCCGGATATCCGTTCCGAATCATTTTATCACCCAGCAAATCGAAAGGTGCTCCTTCCGGATTGGCCGCAGTGGTAATTTCTACAATACCTCCGTCAATTCCTGGTTCGGTTTTATATTTATGATAAAAACGCAAAGCGGGGCGCTGACCAAAAACCGTAGCGGGCTCCCGCAATACCAGTTGCTGCCGGGACTCCGCCGCCGTATTATTGATAAACCAGGAAAAGGGGCCCGTAAAAGAATCTTCGTCTGACAAGGTCCACCAGAGTGCCTGAATGTCATTGGGTTGCACCGGCACAATTTCGAAATCACTCAAATCGTCGGTAGGATAAAATTCTTTTTGAATAGAATAAAAGTCAGGCGAAGCTTCCACCTGATAAATAATCGAAATACTGTCCCGGTATGCCATATCACCTAAACTAAATTCCAGTCTGTCTCCAACCAGGACACCTCCCAGCGTATTGGTAACACCCGTGAAAGTTAATCCTTCCGGCAATACGTCTGAAACCACAACGTCGGTCAGGGTCGCATTTTTATGATTATAAACTTCCAGGAAAATATTGAAAATATCTCCTGCATCAACGGTCGGACTGGTTGCGCGTTTACGAACTTTCAATGCTTCTACCAGCAGTTCCGGCAAATCGTAAGCTTCAATGGCATCTACCCCGTCGTTACTTCCCTGATCGGCAGAAAACCCAAGTCCCCGTCGTGCAAAAACTTCCCAGATCAATCGCTGATTTTCACCATTATAACGAATTTGATCTGCCTGCAAAATAGCGTTACGGGCATCCACAAACCCAGGATCACAGGGTTGCATTTTCAGACCATCCATCACGAGTTGGAGGGTTCGGTTATTGCCCATATTTCCATTATAATGATCGGGGCTAAATCCGTGTGCTTCGACCATTGCCCAGTGTAAATCCCAAAGCATCGAACACCAGACGGCTCCAATTCCGTGGGGAATCCGGGCATCACCGATATCTTTATAAGTATAGGGATTGATATTCAAATCCGTGCTGTACGGAAAGTCCCGGATTCCTTTTCCATCGTTGGGTTCCCTTTGCAGGAAAGTAGAAATACCACGGGGTGTATTTCCAGCATCATTGCTGTTGGCGGTCAGTGCCAGGGCAAAGAAATCGCTCCAGCCTTCCCCCATCTGTTCGTTGTTGTCCAGACAGAAATTATTACTGGCACCACCCGTCAGACGATTGGTGATTCCATGGGTATATTCGTGAATAATGGTTCCGTTATCGACCCCTCCATTCAGAAAATCCGGACCGGTCGGTGGTGGTAAAACGAGTGAAACCTGCAGTCCGCTACCGGCGTGTACCCTGATTTTTTCACAATCAATACTGCCTATTCTGACGGTTGGAATATTGGGATTTGGAATGCCCGGCACTCCGAGGACCGGAGCGGGTTCCGGATTGAAATCACAAATGATAACGGCGATGGCGCCGAAACTTTCTGCGTGGGCTGTTTTTAATTCGAAATCACAACCTCCACGATCCACCAACGCAATCTTTCCGGCCAGTTCATCTCCATTAATAAAATTGGATTCGCAGCCATCACTGCTGAGCGGATTATTGACCCCATCGTCAACAATCACCACTTCTCCCGAAACGGGTGTATTACTGATCGCAGGCCCATAATTGGCCAGACCTGCGTTGTATAAGCCGGCGGCGATGGCGGGCTGGGATACGTTGACGACCCGTTGTCCACCCGCATCACGATCCCATAAAAACATTTCTATCCGTCCGCGGCTACCTTCGGGGCCGGAACTCCACCGAGCATTATTAAACGCGTCGCCGTCCATGGCTTCCGCTAAAACGTGGTCATTCTGGCTTCCGCCATTTCCGTAATTGTTTTGTTGGAAATTTCCTGCTGATTCGTTAAATCCGTAACGATACGCAATATCGTGCATGGCATTTGTGGTGTAAAAAAGGTTGGTGACAACTGCATTCTGATTTTGCGCGGGCGTGGCATTCGTATTATAGCTATAGTTAAAATCAAGATTACTGCCACCATCCGGTTCGTCCATACTACTGACGTTGTTTCCATTACTATCCTGGTACGCGTGAACGTTGTTTCCTCGGGTAATCGTAAATTCTGCTCCTGCAACACCATTGTTATCGTGCCAGCCAAAAGGTGATCCCGTGACATTATCCGGATTGTCGACAAATCCCCGGTTTCCATGAGCGGGACTTTCTACGGGTAAAGGAAATACCTGGTAGCTGCCCGTGTTGATCGTATTATTTTCGCCGGTCATTGGGCGTGTGTGAACAGGGTTGTTATTTTGGAGAAGCGTACCGTTTGTCACCGGAGGATGATCGTGGGTGCAATTTTTATTTGCTGATAATCTGCCGTAAGGATTGGGTCCGTCAAATTTACAGTGATGGGTATAATTATGGTTGTTTAAAATAGTACCATCGAGGGCATCGACGTGCAGACTGGGAAAGTCGCTGTTGTCCAGGCGGCGGATGGCCAGTTGCCAGCTCAACCGGAGATTTTGGGTTTTGTCCGCAAAATAAGTTAACTGAATTTTTATCGGCTCTTCACTGATCGCACCACCTTCGTAAATCCAGACACCCGGAGTGTTGTTTTCCAGTAGCCGGGGTAAGGCGGTATCTTTTAATCCTAAATATTGAATTGCCTGGGACAAGGCCGCTGCGGCTGAAACAGATGGAGTAGTGCTGTTAATTTTTTGGTCCAGGTTACCGATCAGCCGGTGACCACTTTCGTACACTTTGTCATTACTAATGGTCAGACTAAGCAGTGCATCCGTAATGGGAATACCCCGATATTGTTGGGTGAAATAAAGGTGATGGGCACCCGTTGAAGGTGACTGATGATAGTCAGATACCTGGATATCCGCAATGTCCGCTGCTGAAAGCTGCCAGACTTCCATCTTTTTATCGATATAATGTTCTCCCAACTGCTGAATCTCCGCCGGAACTAAAAATTGCGGCTTCAGTTGACCAAACAGGCCATAACCGGAGATCAATAAACAGATAATGAGTATTAGATGCTTCATGGAAAATATATTTTAAGTAAAGATCAGATAATAACTTCCAATTCTTCCCAGCCAAGACGACGGACTTATTAATTGGTCGTTACTAAGATTAAAGATAACCACATTTAACAGAACAAAACAAGTGCCGTTACAATCTAGAACACCGATCCGTCCTCTAGAGCTTGTCTAAACTTCCATTAATTGGCTGCAATTGGTAAATTTTATTTTGAATTTCGTTAAAAAGCCTCGTCGATGCTGAGGCATCGCCTACGTTTTTTGCCTTATTCAAAACAAAATTTTCTCAATTTCGCACAATCATGAAAATTTGGACAAGCTCTTATTAGCGAAATATCCGTTATTCGTAATTAGGGATTACTGGTCAACATTTTACACTGAACCAATAAAATTAACCTGAAATCTATTGGCGATAGCGATAATTTTACAGACCTTGCAAAAAAATCGCTCAATACCGGAAAATATTCAAAATAAACTATGGCAAACTCACCAGATAAAAATACGATGATCATGGGACGTCATCCCGTACTTGATGCGATCGAAGCCGGTAAAGAGATAGACCGGCTGGTCCTTCAGCGGGGCGTCAGCCGGGATTTTGAGCGGGAAATCAAAGAAATAAGCAGGTACCATAAAATCCCGCTTCAGATTATTCCCAAAGAACGGATGGATCGGTATACCCGTAAAAATCATCAGGGTATTATCGGTTTTATCGCGTTAATCAAATATTATAAAATTGCGGATGTATTGCCACTCATTTACGAGCGGAGTGAAACGCCATTATTGTTATTACTGGATGGTGTAACGGATGTCCGTAATTTTGGGGCCATTGCCCGTTCGGCTGAACTCTGCGGCGTTCATGCGATTATCGTACCCGACAAAGGGGCCGCGCAGATTAATGAGGTAGCTATAAAAACCAGCGCGGGAGCGTTGACCAAAATTCCGGTTTGCCGGGAAACGAGTCTGGCAAAAACAATCGACTTTCTGAAAATGTCAGGTATACAAATTTATGCAACCAGTTTAAATACCAAAGATCCGGTGCACGCACTTGATTTCAGTGGGCCGACTGCATTGGTTATCGGTTCGGAAGGAAACGGGGTCAGTCAGAAGATACTGAGTATGGTGGATCAGCATTTCATTATTCCGCAAAAAGGGACCACCGATTCTTTTAATGTTTCCGT
>CAKZUV010000335.1 GCA_937921555.1 uncultured Saprospiraceae bacterium | reverse complement strand
CCAAAATAATTTGTATGCTCCCAAATGATCTTTTTGTCCATCTTTTCGGCTTTTTTATCGCCCATAGCTAGGCTATGCACTCAAAAAAGAGCCTCAATCTGATCAAAAATATCTATTTGGTATCTCTACAAAACATTATGGAATTAAGTCTAATAATGATCAATAAAGTCTAATAATCAACCGGAAAATATTTTTTAGGCGGGACAGATAAACGGAAGATCCATCCTATGTTTTCTGATTTTAAAACAAAAAGTAAGACGTACTTTCGTGTTTTTACAATGAAAAAGAGAAATAATGCCACTAAATTGAAGAAAATTCAAATTTTTAGCAACAATTCGTTTATAAATTAGCTTTTATTTGTAAATTTGTCATTCATTTAAAAACAATATTATGAAGATTCAATTATTATCTTGTGGTGCGGCACGACCAGACCGACGGGCCATCGCAAAAATGTTAGTAGAAACTGCCGACGATATGGATCAGGCCACGGCCACCGAATTGACTGGTTTTCTGCTGGACGGTTCGGAAGTAGAAATCGAGGTGAGTTTTAACGAGAGTTCGGCGTACCGGGCGTTAAGAAAACTGGATATTGATTATGAAATAGTGGAGTAGGGGATGCGTTTTTTTGGAGCGTAAAATTCTTTTGGAATAAAGTCTATTGTATTCTTGAAACGCAAGCGATAAATTACGTATGGTCAAGTAGCCTGATAACTTGTTATGCGGGAGGTTGTTTCTGTCATGATGAGAAACATGGGCTACTCATTCCAGTGACTTCAACGTATCCAGGGCACGTTTCATTTCCTGATAACTAGCTCTGATAATTTTGTTATCAGTTTTTATTTTATTGAGGTAGGATTGAAATTCTTCGAATACTTTACTGTGGGTGATGGTGATATTTTCTTTTTCCTGACTTGCAATAATTTTCTCAAAATACGGTAAGAGTTTTTTATGGAGCTGATTTATATTGTTTTTCAGTAAATATCCGTAGGCACCTGTAAGGATAGACTCGGCTGCGAGTTCTTCGTTGTCAATCGTTCCAGTTACAAAAATGAGGGGAATTCGTTTATTCTGCGTTTTGATGTATTGCAAAATTTCCAACCCCGAATAAAGACCCAGATTATAATCAGACAAAACTACATCAGGATCGAAGAGTGTAATTGATTTTTTTACTTCTTCCAGTTCTGTCAGATGTAAAATTTTGGGCGCAGACAGGAGTTTTTTTATTTGTCGTTCAATTAATACCTTGTCGGTGGCATTATCTTCGACCAAAAGAATTTTTAACGGTTTATTTATCATATTTATTTAATCTTAGATTAAAAACGGTACCCGATTTTAAAGTCAATCAAAATACCCGCTCTGTAAATACTTTCGTCCAGGGCGGTATTTCTTCTGCAAAATAATACGCAATTTTCTATCAAAAAGGCCTCCTCGGGTATCTCTCCTTCGTTTACTTTTGTATGGATATATACCCGGCCCAGCGCAATGGAAAAACTGGTTACAATTCGATCAAAAATCCGCGAATCAACCCCTCCGGCGAGATATACGGCAAATGTCTGATCCCGGCCACGATAAGTAATATTTTGATTGAAATTACCTCCAACATCAAAATTTTGATTTTCTCTGAAGTTAAGATGCTGGTAGGAAAATAATACACTTCCGTACAGTCTCCTTTTT
Source organism: uncultured Saprospiraceae bacterium (assembly GCA_937921555.1). GTDB lineage: Bacteria > Bacteroidota > Bacteroidia > Chitinophagales > Saprospiraceae > JALZUU01. The sequence goes on along the minus strand of CAKZUV010000335.1, from coordinate 2,128 downwards.
TTGTTAATACCGGATTTGGTGAGAAATTTTACCTGTGGCCGAATCCGGAAACCCGCGTATTCTTTGAAAGGCAGGGACGTTGAAGTCAGATTATCACTCACAAATCCTAACTCTAACTGCCCATCCAGCCAGTCTTTTAGCTGATAGTTGTAACCAAATTGCAGACTCGAACCGTTGGGGTCGAAGAGATTCGAGAAATTAAAAAAGACAAAGTGTTTTTGTGTATAAAGTTTCTCTCGAGTTTCCCGCTGGGCGAAGCCAGAAAAGGTAAATCCGATAAAACAACAACAAAATAGTAAAAGGCGTATCCGCATTTATGCTTCGATTGGAATGTTGCTGATTAATCGGATATTATTTATATCAGAATAATCAAATTGATAAATATTATCGGTTGCTACCACGAGTAGCAATCCATTTAGCGGAATTACGTCGAAGGCCGTGAAGTTGTCAAACTGAATAATCGATTCAATATTGGTCGGATCAGCCACGTTGAATATTTTCAGACCTTCTGCGTCATCGCATAAAAACAATATATCTCCGTCGATGCCAATTCCTTTGGGACCAAACATCGGATACTCTGCGATGAGGTTCGGTGACTCGATTCGCGTCAGGTCGAATATTTTCAGTACATTAATCTGTTCTGAAAAGGTACGGCCACAACCACTGATATTTTCCAATGTGTTCAGCGTAACGTATGCGTACACATCATCTGCCACCACGGGATCACAAGGCTCGAAAGGCAGCGCGTAGTCGGCCTGTCCGAGTGACTGCGGAATCCCCTGATCGTCTATTTCATAGATATACAAGCCCGATCCCGACCCGATAAATAACCGTCGGTCCAACCGGAACAAACTCTCAATATTACTTCCTACTTCTTTGACATCAACCTGAGCGGGAATAACCGGATCGGTAATATCGTAAGTTTTGATCCGTTCTTCGTCAATGACATACAGAAAATTTCCATCTACAATAAACCGGGCATAAGAACCTCCCGTTCCCGTATCATTCGCCGCCTCCGCAAAACTGGCATCGTCCGAGGCACATTGAACCATCAGGAGGGTCATACAGCACAAAAACAGCAAATTGATTTTTTTAAATAAAAGCATAATCAACATTTTGATATTAAAGTAAAATAAAGGGCTATCTACGGCATTCGGGACGCGTGAGCGTAGCCGTTTCCCAACCCCCGACGATGCCCCGGGCTGGATCCACACATTCAAAGTAACCACTAAAATTATCCGGATAATTCAGCGGAGCCGGATACAAATCAGCCAAACGATTTACCACCCGAATATTGTCAAAGTCAGAAATATCTATGGATAACAAATCGGTGTGATTATCTGCGTAAAGAATGTTACCTTTGATTGCAACGTCACGGCAACTCATTAGATTTATAAAACGTCGCGGTACCGGATTAGCTGGATTGGAATTGTCAATAATATGAATTCCTTTATTTCTTTCAATCACGTAGATATACGGATTTTTGTAATAAATCTTACCCAGTTTCTGAACCGGCTCAGGACCAGAAACTGAAAAGCTTTTCCATTCTTCTCCCTCAAAATAAATTGGTCGCATCCCTTCTACTACATCCGGAACGGTATGAAACTCCGGCGTCGGATCGTCCAAACAACCGCCTAGCATTAAAAGGAAAACAAAAACAGATACGTACTTCATTTTTATAATAATTAATTTTATTAATGAATGATTTTTTAATGAATAATGCCTGCCTACCTATTAAGGTACGGCCCGTGATCGCAGCAACTCAAAACTCTAAAGTTGATTTGTTTAATCGTTTAATCGTTTAACCTGTTAGTAGATAGGTTGTTAATTAAAATACGAATGATACTCGCAATCGCGTAAACTCAAAACTTCAACTTCAAAACTCACCAACTCAAAACTCAAAACTCAAATCCGGTCCGGATAATTAGAAAAAATCCCATCCACTCCCAGGCTTTTGATATAAGCGATATCATCCGGTTCGTTGACCGTCCAGACCAGTACCTTCAGGCCCCGCCGGTGTGCGTCGTCCACCAGTTCCTGGCTGATAAATTCTCCGCAAACATTCAGATAATCCGCCTGAACCGTTTCGGCGATGGCCGCCAGATCCGCCGGAATACAAGAGATCAGA
>CAKZUV010000334.1 GCA_937921555.1 uncultured Saprospiraceae bacterium | reverse complement strand
TACCTCGAAGGTCGCCAGACGGGTAAACCCGGAGAAGCAAAAGCCGCCGAATATATCATCCACCGGTTTAAAGAACTGGGCTGGACGCCCAAAGGAACGGACGGTTCATTTCTTCAGCCTTTTCCTTTTAAGACCATCACCAATCCACACGCCAATCCCGACGATGCTCCCATCGCCGGTACGGGACACAACGTGGTTGCCTACCTGGATAACGGCGCGGAAAATACCGTCGTAGTAGGTGGTCATTACGATCATCTGGGCTGGGGAGATGTGGGCGGTTCTCTACATGCGCACGAAAAAGCAATTCACAACGGCGCCGATGATAACGCCAGCGGAATTGCCGCGATGCTGCGGATGGCAGAAGTCTTAGCTGCTCGAAAAACAGGAACCCAAAACAACTATTTATTTATCGCTTTTTCGGGAGAAGAGATGGGACTTTTTGGATCTAAATACTTTGTTAATAATCCTACCATCTCATTGGCCAGCATCAACTATATGCTCAACATGGACATGGTGGGTCGACTCAACGAAGAGCGTGTTATTGCTGTTAATGCCGTTGGAACTTCCCCGGTCTGGAACGAGATTCTACCAGCAATAAAAAGAGGACGCCTGAAAATAAAAACCACTGATTCGGGAATCGGTCCCTCCGATCATACCTCTTTCTACTTAAAAGATATTCCCGTCCTGCACTTTTTTACCGGACAACACCGGCAGTACCACAAGCCGGAAGATGATGTACCGCTCATCAATTTTCCCGGTATCTACGATGTTTCCGAATATCTCCTGGCCATTATCGAAAAGCTGGACGATAAAGGTAAAATTGAATTTACCAAAACAAAACAGAGCGAAGAACGATCCGCTGCGGCCTTTAAAGTAACGTTAGGCGTTATGCCCGACTACGTTTACAGCGGTACGGGGATGAAAATTGATGCGGTGATCGAAGGCCGGGTAGCCGATAAAGCGGGGATCAAAGACGGTGACATCGTCCTGAAAATCGGAGAAACGGATGTAAAAGATATCTACGAATACATGGAAGGCCTCAGCAAATTCAAAGCAGGTGATAAAGCGCCGGTCGTCGTCAAGCGAGGTGAAAAAATGGTAACCAAAGAAGTAACTTTTTAAACAGCATTGGGTTCGGTAAACCTGCCCGAATATCTCCCGATAAAGTATTCACCTAAAAAAAGGTTTACCAACCCCCCGTCCTTCTTATTGTCAACGACCAGCCTGCCAACACAAGCAAGCTAAACGATTAAACAAAGAGCTTGCTCTAAAAACTAGAAAAACGAAAACCCTGAAACGTATTTGATAAAATTAATCATGTAACACCTTCGCGATAAAAGATGTACACGATCGCTCAGCGTTCTCTGCTCCTCTGCGCGAAAATCACTTTTTATAGCAAGCTCAACAAATAAACGGTTAAACAAATAAACATCCCAAATCCCAACACCTCAAAAAACCACCACCTTCCTCACCATCCTTTCGCCTTCCACCTCAAAAGCCAGCCAGTAAACCCCGGCCGACAAATTGTCGAGATCAAGCGTCGTATCATTGGTCCATAACTGCTTTTTAAATGCACGAATCAGCTGTCCGGTTCCGTTATAAATTTTCAACAAACCACTGAAAGATTTCTCTACCTTTAATAAAACGGGCCCCGTAGTAGGATTGGGTGTAATCCGGAAGTTGGAGCTATCAGCGGCGAGTTCCTCCTCCGTGGCAACCGTTCCGTTCACCGTTACCTGAACATAATCCTGCACCGAATAAAAACGGTCAGCTACCTGCGGGTAAGCATCAAAAGCCGTAAATCTCAATAAATAAGTTCCCGGTTGGGAAAAACTGGTCGTCACCTGATAATTGTTTTGATTGGTAAAATTTACGTCACCCGGCCCGGAAATTTTTTCCCACTGTGCCGGAAAATCATCTCTGACCGTATTATCTATTAAAACAGATGCATTTAAAGTGATTGAATTGTTAATATTTGTAGCAACATCCGGACCTGCATCCACCAGGTAGCCTGTAAAATCTTCCAAAAAAGGCCACGAAGGATCGAGTGGGGCGGGAAAATAACGCCGGTAGAAATATCTGCGTAGACTAAAATATTCGTCCGGATGCTGATGGCCGAGCAGGGGAGCGTGCACCAGAACTTTAGGTGCGATGATCTGATTGTAAGCCGCAAAAACCGTCGCCGACGGTGTGATGGTATCCTGATAGCTGATCACATGATAGGTAGGAAAATCAATATTTTTATTCAGAAATACCGCATCGTAGTATTTAACGGATCCGATGGTCTGGGATTCGTGTACCGGATCATTTTCTTCGACGCGGGACTGGTTAACATAGTACGGAAATCCACTGGCTTTATTTTCTAAAATACCCAAATGCTGGCAAAGCGCCGCATTACTCTGTGCCATCAGGGAAATGCGATCATCAATCCCGGCCAGCAGCATGCTCAGTCCTGCCCCCTGACTCACACCGTTGACGGCAACTTCACCGGTAAAATCGTCTCTGGTTTCCAGATAATCTATGGCTCTGATGGCTCCCAGAATAGCATAGCGGTAATAAATGTCTTCCGGAGCAACGGTTTCGTTCAGTTCGTAGCCGACAGGGTCCGTCTGGTCTATGGGAACATCGTGAATACTGAGGGAAAAAGACAGGGCACCGACTCGTTCTGCCAGAATAAATTCCGGTGTAACTATTCCCGGAGAATTTCCGAAAGGAGGTAAGGTCACAATCGCGGGATGTGGACCGGGCGTATTGGGAACAGACAACAGGCCGTAAATCCGGCGGCCATCAATATTATTCAGATCGACCCGGTAAGTAATTGAGTTGTCGTGCGTTTCAAATAAACTGATTTGCAAATCCAGGGGAACCTGTGCCAGAAGATTTTTTTGGTTATCCCAGAATTGATCCAAATCTGCGGGAGGCGTTCCGATGGGCGCAATATCAAACGGATCGACAGCTGCGGCAGTGAAGGCTTTGCTTCCCGCCTGAACCACTTCATAGTACACGATGCCGGGCTCGTTACTCTGAAAAGGAACCGAAATGGTTTGTCCCGCCATAATATTAATGGTGCCGGTCATCAAAGGAGGGACAAAGCGGTCATAGAAAATTTTGTAACTGACTGTCCCCGTTTGAGTACTGCTTACCTGGAAATTGATCGTTTCTCCGGTGTTATACAAGGCGTTGACCCGGTTGGTAGTTAGCGTCAATTGCGCCAGAAGATTTTGGGTAAAAAGCAATAAGCACAGGATTATATGGTATTTCATGAAATGAGAGCCTTATTGTAATAATAAAATAAATATTTGCAAAATAAAATTGCGTGAATCGTAAGTCGTTGGAAATCAGTAAAATGGGAGGCAATTATGATAACAAAGATAATAATTTTAAGATAATTTTAAGTTTTTACGTTACTAAATTAATTTTATCACGTCACAAATGCAGAATTTTAGAACTTTTTATTTTTTAAAACTTTTAATCAAAATATTATGGAATTTTTAGCAGAGAAATCTGGTACTATGATCGAAATGTTGATCGCATGGGCACCAAAACTTGTTGGAGCTATTTTAGTGTTAATCATTGGATTGTGGATCGTAAACATGATCACCAACATGATTTCTAAGGCAATGACCAAGTCTGGTCTTGACCGGGATGTGATTCCTTTTCTAACCTCAATGATCAGTGTATTGCTTAAAGTAATGTTAGTACTGAGTGTTGCAGGAATGGTCGGAATTGAAACCACTTCTTTCGTTGCTTTAATCGGTATGGCTGGTTTGGCAATTGGTATGGCATTACAGGGTACACTGGGACACTTCGCTTCCGGAGTTATGATCCTGATTTTCAAGCCTTACCGGGTAGGAGATCTCGTTAAATTACAGGGAGAACTTGGACACGTTGAAGAAATTCAGGTATTCAATACGATTGTTAAATCATTAGATAATAAAAAAGTAATTATTCCTAACGGAATCGCGACTTCCGGTATCATGACTAACTTATCTGCTAACGATTTCCTGAGAGTAGATTTGAACGTCGCTATGCCTTACGAAGAGGATTTTGATAAAGTACAAGGAATTATTTTAGAGGCAATTCGTCAGACACCTAAGGTACTGAGTAATCCGGCACCTGTGGTAGAGATCGAAAAATTTGATGCACATAACATCCTTTTAGCAGTACGACCTTTCTCAACTTGCGAGGACTACTGGGATGTATACTTCGGTACTTACAAAAATGTAAAAGCTGCCTTAGGAAAAGCAGGTATCAAAGTTGCTTACCCAACTCACAGCGTCAACGTTGCACAGGGGAAAATAGCAATGGCCAACTAATTAGGTTATTCTCTTAACTCAAGATAGTAACAACACAACTACGGAGTGGTCGTCATCTTTATGGCGGCCACTTTTTTTTATGCTGAAACTGTTTAAAGTTTTTCAAAAATAAAACGATTGAATCAGAACCTAACGGTTGAAATCCACCAATAAATAACCCCGATAAGTACATACCTATCGGGGTTATCTAATAATATCTAAAAAAAATTAAAGATATTTTACATCTTACCCATCGCTTTGGTCAGCGCCGTAAATAAAAAGGGCAGGGTCACCCAAAACCATTCTGGCTTGATAAAAAGAAAGGCAAGGCAAGCTACCAGACTCACCAAAGTCATAATCCAGTATTTTCCGGTAGAGGTTTCTTCTGTGTTTTGAGTACTCATATTTTCAGGATATTTAATTTAATAATTGATGGTGCAAATTTAATCGAAACTTTACAGAAAAGCAGCCGATTTTTCACTTTATTTAAGCTGCTTCTTATTTTGAAGCTATCATTTACAAAAAAATCTGTGTTTTTTAATATGCTAAATTAAAATAATTTGTTTATTTTGTCAAAAAACTGAGGAAATGAGTGTCAATAATAATACCTGGAATCGAATTCGTTACACCCTTTATCAGCCTTTCTATGACCTGGCGGGAAATTATTTTAATAAATATCGCCAGCTTTCTATCGAAGGGCTTAACCTGCGCCCTTCCGAAAAAATTCTTATCGTAGGTGCCGGGACGGGGCTGGATTTGAATTATTTGAATAATCAAAAAAATATCACCGCGATTGATCTCACCAGCAGTATGGTAGCGGATTTGATGGGCAAAGCGGAAGAATTGCATTTGCCCGTAGAGGCGCTCGTGATGGATGGCCACGAACTGGAATTTTCCGATGCGAGTTTTGACGTCGTAATTCTTCATCTGATTGTAGCGGTTATTCCCGATCCCGATCGTTGTCTCTCCGAAGTCCGGCGGGTACTCAAACCAAACGGACGCTTCACGATCATGGACAAATTTATTCCGGCCAATGGCAGTATCAGCCTGATTCGCCGCCTCCTGAACCCATTTACCAATTTTTTCTTTTCGGATATCACCAGAGATGCCAACACTTTGCTCGACCGCGCCGGACTAGCCATCACGCACGACGATGCGCACAAACTGGGAATCCGGGTGATCCGTGGAAAAAAAGGCAGGAAACCCAAAAAGGAAGTGGTTGGAAAAAAAACGGGAGATGAGCAGGCGTTTTCTGGTTTTGTAAAACCGTTCCCTTTACATTCTCCACCTGCTATGCCTGTTCGTCAGCGACTAAAAGTAAACTCAGACCGCGTTGTCCACGATATTAACCTGAAAGTACTGAGTCGATTTCCCGAACTGGAAACCAAAAGGTTAATTCTCCGGCGACTCGCTTTGACCGATGCCCAGGATTATTACGAACTCAGGTCCAACGAACAGGCCATGCAATTTATGGACCGGGCATTTTCTAAAAGCAAAGAAGCAGCAGCGGAAGCTATCAAACTAACCCACCAGAATTTTCGGCAGAAAAAAGGTATCTGGTGGGCCCTGGCTGATAAACGCAATAACCATTTTATGGGATATGTAGGGTTTAAAGATATTGATATAAAAAATAAATCTGCTGAAATCGGTTACGTGCTGCACCCCGATCACTGGGCCAGCGGATGGATGACGGAAGCTGTAGAAGCCGCACTGACTTTTGTTTTTGAAGAATTAAATCTCCATCGGGTCATTGGAAATATCAATCCGGATAACGAGGCGAGCCGCGGACTATTACTGAAATTCGGATTCAAAAAAGAAGCTTATTTCCGGGAAGATTATTACTTTAACGGAAAATTTTTAGATAGTGAAATTTATGGTTTACTAATCACAGATTATCAATCCGGTAAAATTTAATAAATGATTCGCTCCAATACCCACGCTTTTGAAATCCTGGAAACACCCTCCGCTGAAGTCCCTTATAAGGCGATTCGCTATCTGTACTACCAAAAACCAGCACAAGATATCCGGGAAAAAGTATTTTTCTGGTTGGAAAATGCGTACGATGAAGAATTACTGGGATCGGACTCCAAATACAATCTGAGGGCGCCTCTTTGGTTCGCCATTCTGGCAGAAAATTATCTGGAAGAAAAGCTGATTGATCCGCTTATAAAATTGTACACCGTAAACGACGACGATTGGGATTATTTAAACGAACAGGGGGTTTTGTTAATTAACGGATTATGCGAAAAACTAGGCGATTTGGCTATTAAGCGATTTCTGGATGAAATCATAAATCAAATTCGTTCCGATAGCGAATATCCATATTTGTACCTGTTCGATTGTCTCAAATACGTAGATCCTACCAAATATTCAAAGGAAATTCTTAAACTACTGGAAAAGAAAAGCTACTGGTTTGGTGCGTTGATTGCTTATATTGCGTCCATGAATTTCTCCCAAAAAACACACCCTGAATTAATTGCTCAGATACACAAAGAACTGGAATTATTTCGTCTGGAATACGAGATGATGGATACGTTTGATCATGTCGATCAAATTACTTTGAGAGAAATAAGAGCGTGTCAAAGGTCACTCAGTGTTGCGAACTATCCGCATAACAAAAAAGAACGATGGAAACCAACCCAGGATTGGGAAGCCACCCTGCGGGGGATGGAGGCCAACCTGGAAAGCCAAAATACAGATCAAGACATAAACAACTTCGATATCCCCGCTCCGGTCTCCGTTCCTAAAAAAATAAGCCGCAACGCTCCCTGTCCCTGCGGATCCGGAAAAAAGTATAAGCGCTGCTGTTTATAAATTAAGCCAATAGGTGATTTTTGCCACGAGCGAGCGATTGCGGGTACCAAACTGCTGCCACGGACTGGTGAGATAATTATCCGTATAAACAATAAAAAAATCGGAAACCGGTGCGTACCGCCACTGAAAACGAGCATTGATATTCAGGTTGTCCAACTGCGAATTATACTGTACCAACGTCGTCAAAAATAAATTTTTCGTAAATGTCAGATCAATTCTCGGACCTACCAGCCATAGATTAGCCGGCTGAAAAGGGTCGTCCAGCACGATCCGGTTGTAACCATATTCCAGCGAAAACTGGCCGTAAGGCTGGAAACGATAATTCAGCTGGCCTCGCACGCCCAGGATGGTTCCATTAAAAAACTGACCAAAATCAGCGTTGATGCGATAGGAAAATTCTTTCCTGACATCCGAACGGTAAGACAGTCGCATACTGGTATACTTGAATCGTCCACCCGCAGGGAGAAAAACAGATGCCTCCTGAATCCGGGTGGGATCAAAATCGCCTAGTAAGGTCACATCTTTGTATTCGAGTCGGGCCTCGATATTTGTGGTGTTTTGAAACCGGGCTTCGTAAAATATCCTGCCTTCCCATTCCCATAAACCAAAATCGCGAATAACTTCGTTGTCGTCGGCTCCCAGTTTATAAAATATTCCACTATCGAAACCAATCCGGTGGCGGTTTATAATGGCATTTTCAGACGGAAAAAAATTGATAAATCCTTCGGGACTAACATACAAAATATCCCGCCGGGGCACAAATCCTACCTTGGCATCAAATCCGTCGGAAATAATATATTGGTCAATTCCAACCCGAAACCGGGGAACTTCATAATTCAATCTAAAATACTGAGCGTCTCCGTTTGACTGCTCATCTGGCGTAAACGCATGCTGGTAGCTGAGTTTTCCCGACCAGCGATTATCAGCAGTCGTCAGGCGGTATTCCAGTCCGCCAACCCGGTTGTAAGCGGGCAGTTCGTTGCTGAATCTACCGGGATTAATGGATTGTTGATTAACAAAAATACCGACAATTTGAGAACGGGAAAAAACGGTTTTTTCCAGAGCGGCCACCGTATAATTAATGCCCGGCAGATCATTTTCGAGTTGTTTGGCGGTTTGCATATTGAGCAATCCGATTCGGGCACGGTCATTTATTTTTCCGCTAAGTCGGGAACCAAACAGAATTGTATTTTGAATGTTTTGTCCCGTAGCGGTATCCTGCGCTACACCAATCCGCCGGGAAAAAAACGGATTAACTCTTGGATGGCCAAAGCTGCCAAAGAGATCCGCATTCTCTAAAAAGAATTGTCTGCGTTCCGGGAAAAAAATCTCAAACCGGTCAAGGTTCGTAACCTGACGGTCAACTTCCACTTGCGAAAAATCCGGATTGATGGTCAGATCAAGGTTCAGGCCAGCCGTCACTCCAATCTTGGCGTCTCCACCCGCCGCGAAATCTGAATTAAATTTTCCATCCGGTTCCCCTTCAAAATCCCGTCCCGTTGCAGCGGATAAATAGGGGATAACGGCGAAGTTTTTTCCCGGTTTTTTCAGTGGTTCGTCCCAGATTATTTTTCCCATATAGGTAAGATCCATCACAATCCGGTTCCGGGGAATATTGCTCCAGGTAGAATGTTCGTTGAGCTGTGTATCATTACGGTAAGCATTAAAACGCCATTCCAGGGCACCTTCCTGATAACGGATGGTTTTGAATGGAATCGCAAATTCTCCGACCCAGTAGTTATCATAAGTTTTAGATGTCCCCCGCCATTTATTATCCCACGATCCACTAAAATCGCCACCTCTTCTTCCTCCGTTAGAGATCAATGCTTCTCTCCGTACGCCGTAGGGATTCAGCCCAAAAAGAAACGCATTGGTGGCATCACTGTAGGTGTCAAATAAAATGCTAATGTTATCGCTTCCGCGAAAACTATAATCCCTTCTCAAACTCGGGGTGATAAAATTATTATCGTTGCTATAACATTTTACCGCAACGTAAATATGCTGATCATCATAAGTCATGTATATTTCCGTCTGTCCATTGGCCGAAACGGTATCCAGTGGAAAATACTGCCAGAAAGGAGAATCTGTGTTTCCTTTAATCCAGGCAGATTCGTTCAGCTCACCATCCAGTATAATTTTTTCGGAAGTCTTTTTAATATAAATTTCTGCCCCAATATATTCCGTAGCATCATCTTGTCCCAGGATCGGCGACCAGCCCACCATAAAAAGCAAAAAGAAAAGAAAATAGAATTTTTCCAACAATGAAATTCTCTTTAAAAAATTGTAAAAAAATAAAGTACCCTCGCGAGGACATAAAGATAGTCCCGAAGGGACGAAAATATTTATAAAAACAACGTACGTTGCAAAAGATGCAACCCCTTAGATTAAGATCAAAAATCAAAAAGATGCATCAAAAAATCCACACGGTAAAAAATCCCAAAATTTCACCCCAGCCCCGAAGGGGAGCTTTTGGGATTTTTTTCCTTCGTAGTCATCCGGCAAGACGATACAACGAATCAAACAATCTACAAATCCGCATATCAAACAATCCGCACATCCGCACATCAATCAATCTGCACATCAATCAATCAAAAAAATCACCCCCCATACAACACCACATCCACCCGTCGCATTTCCGCAGAATTTCCCGACGCATCGGCAGATCCTTTTCCTTCCAGTTTAACAATCTGATCAGCGGCGACCCCCTGAGCGCGAAGATACGCCATTATTTTTTGTGCCCGTTGTTCGGAGATCCATTTATTGTAATCCTTACTACCGCTACCATCCGCGTAGCCAATCACCTCTGCGCTCCAGGAACGTTTTTTATTCAGGGTTTTGGCCAGTGCCTCCAGTTCCAGCAAATCCTCGTGCGTCAGAGAATAAGAATCAGAAGCAAAAAAGAACTGTACCCGTTTTTCCTCTTTCTGTGCTACCGTTTTTTTGGCGACAAAAGTCGGAGTCATTTGTTTGGGTTTAAGTTTTAAGAGCGCTCTGGCTGGATCAAGATGACCGGTAGCAGCGACAAAACGAGCGTCGATAAAATAGTCGTAATCCGGTTCATTGATTTGAAAACTATAACCTTTATTTCCCGGAAGGCAAAGAAAAAATCCACCCGTCTCGTTGGTTTGAACGTAGCGGTGTTCTTCCTCGCGGCTGATTTTTATAAAAGCAGGAACCGGTTCGTTGGTCACCTGATCGACTACCTGTCCTTCCAGTAAAATCGTTGGATCGGGTCTGAATTTTTCGGGCAGTTCGACTGAATAAATATCGAGGCCACCCGATCCACCCGCCCGGGCGGAAGAGAAGTAAGCCGTTTTTCCATCTGCGTGCAGAAAGAAGCCAATTTCCTTTCCGGGAGAGTTAAACGGATAATCCAGATTTTCCGGTGCGGCCCACGTATCACTGATTTTCCGGGCGATAAACAAATCTCCTTCTCCCTGTCCGGGATGTCCCGTTGAGGTAAAAAACAGCGTGTTTCCGTCGTTGGAAATGTAAGGTGCTTCCTCGTCTCCGGGTGTATTGATCTCCGGGCCGAGGTTGGTCGCCTCACTCCACGAACCATCCGGATTTTTTATACTCACCCATAAATCTGCTCCTCCCAGACCACCTTCCCGGTTGCTGGTAAAATACAAGGTTTGTCCATCACACGTTACTGAGGGCTGAGAATCCCAGTCTTCGCTGTTCAGGCTGCCAGTCAGCTTTTCCGTTTCCTGGATTTTCTGATTTTCAAAAATGGCGCGGTAAATATCGCAACCGCCCTCGCTGTCCGGCCGGAAGCATCCCGTAAAGTAAAATCGTCGCCCGTGAGCTTCGAGCTTGGCCATACCTTCGTTCTTGTTGGTATTAATTTCTTTTCCAAACGATTTGGCTTTTGCCCAGGTACTGTCGAGGCGTTCACTGCGAAAAATATTCTGGTTTCCTTTTCGGTCCGTACGGGTAAAAATCATCAGGTCTCCGTTGTTGCTGACAGTAGGGAGGTAATCATCTACGGACGAATTAATGGACTCCGGTAAAGCAGTTGCTGCCGGTCCGGAAGCAACGGTATTGGCGACCCGTTCGATGTATTGACAATTATTGAGTCGTTCTTCCAGCAGCAGATCGTAATCAATTTCCAGTCCCGATTCCTTTTGCTTGTTGGCGTAGGATTTATCTTTTAGTTCGGTAAATTTAGTGTAATAATATCTGGCCATATCCGCCTGACCCATTTGAAAGTAGGCTTCGCCACATTCAAAAAAAGCAGCGCGGGATAGTTTTTCATCAAAATCAAAAGAGGTCTCGAATGCGTTGATTGCTTTGGGGTAATCTCCCAATTCCAGATTGACCATACCCAGTTCCCGGTGGGCTACGGCAAAATTTTCCTTGATTTTGATGGTATGTTCCAGTTGTTTACGGGCCGTTTTTAATTTTCCCTGATTGATCAGCGTCTGGGCGTGCTGAAGTGATTTTTTGGCATTCTGGGTAGAAAAAAAGTCATTTTCCCCTTCACTGGCGAGTTCTTCCGTTGGTTCCACCGCTAAATTATCCGCTTCCGGTGAAGCAGACTGACTAAAAGCGGAACTGCTTAAAATCATTAAGGCGATATATAGTAAAATCTTTTCCATAACATTTACAAAATAACGAATAAATACAGATGTTGGAATATTAAATTTCTAAAAATTGAAAATTGAAAATATTTGCTGATCTGCGAATAAATTTTGATAAATCAGGGCTTAATTTTTCTGGAGTTTCCCGCAGGGATGCGTACAAAAATTTAGCCGAATTGGCGTTTTCCGGGATTTCTGCTTTTTTAATCGTAGAAGGACGAAATATGAAATATACGTTTCAGGGAGATTAAGTGTAATTTTCTCTCACAAATAAACCTCAGATTTTATGGTCTAGCAACAATTGTTGCAGCGCAGCCCGATCTGATTTTTCCGCTTCGCTGGATTTTTTTGCATCATTTTTCAACATAATCAGAATTCGCTGCACTTTTGCGATGGTATCATCAATCAGGTGATTGGTCATTTTTATCTCTTTGTGTAAAACCCAGTCGGTAATCAATCCGTCGTAAAATTCCGCCAGAAATTCAGAAATGCGCTCCACGAATTGATCATAATCCAGTTGATAATGAGTACTTACATCCGATAATTCCTGAATGAAGTTATCCAGTTTCGTATTGACTTTTCCGATTTCGGCCAGTAAATTATTAATGTAGGACTTTTGCTTATAGGAAAGGGCAGAAGCATTCGAAGGACTGACCTGAGAACGCCAGGGGCCCATTGTCAGCAAAGCCTTTTTTAATTTTCTCAATTCTTTGTTGGCCAACAATCCGGCGTCTACCGCTTCCTGGATTTCTTTGCGCATACTTTGGTCCGCACGGATATTGGTTTCCAGATGAATAATTTCCTTTGCCAGTTTTTTGTTTCTGTGTTTTAGTTGCTGCTTTTTTGTTTTTAACAGTTTTTCAAATGCTGCATCTACGTTTCTCAGGGTTTGTAATTTTTTCTCCAGCACTTCCAGTTGATATTTGTTGGCAATCATATTTTTATTTACTTCCTGATGCCGTAAAATATAGAGCAGGTAATTCTGTCGTTCCCGCTCTGTCTGTTGTTTTTTATTACCTAATATTTTATGAAAAACCTTGCGGAGCGGTTGTTCTGACAACTGTTCCAACGTTTCAATGGTTGCCTCACTTTTAGCAATGGCAATTTCCAGTAAAGCCAGCTCTTTGATTTGTTTTTGTAATCGGTCTTTCAATCCTGCCACGTGAATAATTATCTTTTCCCGCATCATTTTTTGATTGTAAACTTCCTGCAGGTCCTGGTCGAGATGTTTCATGTAGAATGTTAGTATAAATAAACTGGATATTTTCAAAAATACGAAAACCCCGCAATATTATTTGATCGTTACTAAGCATCTACTTCATCAATGCCCCGTGTTATACGTTTTCTTGTTATGCTATTCCTTTTGAGTCTGTCCGGGGTGAAGAAGTGCGGTCTGAGTTGATGCGTTCCGTGCTGAGATTTTTGCACGGAGCAGGGTATCTGGAGAAGGAGCGGTTGTTGATTTTGAAGGAGTAGGGGGGATCAATATCCGTATGATTAATGCTGAAAATTTTAACAAAATAGAGATTTTTTTTGTAGCGTTGGTTTTTTTAACTATATTGAATCGAACAATTTTAGTCATACTACCGGACATTTGTCGAATAGAAGCTACTCCTTCAGGAAAAGATTGATGCCCAGAAGAAAAGTATTTCTTTGAACGTCGAGGACTGGCCATCTGGGATGTACTATTGTATTTATAAATCTACTGAGACAAAGCGCGAATTGATTCCGTTTTTTATAAATCATTAATATTTAG
>CAKZUV010000333.1 GCA_937921555.1 uncultured Saprospiraceae bacterium | reverse complement strand
TGATTTATCTGCTACGGCGGGAATCAATTTAGATCAGGATTTTGGCTATGCAGCGACTGCACCGGTAGCAATCAGCGGAAGTATCTGGGAAGACACAAATGCCGATGGCACTTTGGACGGAACAGAAACGACGATGTTTGCAGGAGTGACGGTTAACTTAACAGATGCGTTAGGTAATATCATCGCCACAACGACAACGGATGCCAGCGGAGACTATAGTTTTGCAAATATTCCAGCAGGAATTTATACGGTTTCTGTGGAAGATGTAAATGACACTTTGTTAGGTTACTGGCACAGTGAAGGAACCGATAGCGAGCCTTCAAGTACCACCGTGGATGCGAGTGCAGGTGATGTAATGGACGTTGATTTCGGTTATTATGAAGAAGGCGCGAGTTTAGGTAACTTCGTCTGGAATGATATCAATGAAGATGGAATCCAGGATGTAGGCGAGATGGGAATAGAAGGAGTACTAGTGACGTTGGAAATTGATTACAATGGAGACGGTACACCAGAAATTACGATCGTAGATACAACCGACGTAAACGGTCATTATACCTTCGGCAACCTATTGCTGGATGAAGATTACGCAGCAAGTGGAACCGTAGTTTACACGATTAGTGCAGCTGCACCGACTGGATATATTACCACTACAAATGATGTCAATTCTAACGGAAATGATACGGAAGATTCTGATGATCCAACAGGAGTAGTGGCCAATGCATCGCAAGGTGCCGCCAATACTTTAGCTGATGCAAATCCAACATTAGAAACGATTGAAGCTTCTTATGACTTCGGATTTATAAGTACGAACAAAACAGCATCTACGGACGATTTTAATAATACACCTTTTGAAACACCCGTAAGTGCAGATGTTAGTACCAACGATGTAGATCAAGAAGGCAACAATCAAACCTTTGCTTTGAATGATACCAACGGAGGAATGAATACAGCAGATGGAGTGGTTGTTTTAAACAGTGATGGTAGTTATACCTTCACTCCTGCAACAGGATTTACCGGTACGACTCAATTTGAATATGAGGTATGTGATGATGGATCGCCGGTAGTCTGTGATACTTCAACAGTTTACATCGAAGTATTCCCAGAGATTACCGCCGAGAATACTTTAGTGATCGCTAATCCAGATGTAAACACTGTGTTACAAGATCAAACAGGAACAGGTAATGTGATGGCCAATGATTTAGATCCCGACGATCTAAACCCTGCCGTTACCACTACCTTAACTAATACAACCGTAGCAGGAGTCGATGAAGACGGAAATCCAGTATCAGATGCTGGTACCTTGACACTTAATTCAGATGGAACTTATTCCTTTACACCAGTAACTGGCTTTACAGGAATTGTTACGCAGCCTTACACGATTTGTAATGCAGACGCACCAGCTGTTTGTGATGATACCGAATTGATTATTAATGTATTACCAGATACGGAGAATACTACTTTCGCAAATGATGATGCAGCAGTAACCGATGCTGGAGTAACGGTAAGTAATGATGTATCTATCAATGATACCGATAGCGAATTGGATGCTCAATCCATTACTGACTTCTTAGTTGATACCGATGGTGACGGCAAGGGAGATACGCCAGGTACCGTTGGTATGCCTACTATTGTTGGCGGTACAAATGACATAGGGGTTTTTGTTGCAAATGCGGGTGAAATCACTTTGAATAGTGATGGTACCTATAGCTTCACACCAGCCCCTGGTTTTGTAGGAAACGTCAACGTTCCTTACACCACTTGTGATGATGCAACCGTAGATATGGCTTGTGAAGATGCTACTTTAGTGATCTCTGTTTTAGATGTAAAACGAGATTATGGTGATGCTCCAATTGCTTACCCAGTAGTATGGCACCGTGCGGTATCAGATGCTAACGATGATGATGTATTGGATGGTGCAACTGATGTTTGGTTAGGAACCAATACCAACTTTGAAATCGCTCAACCGAGTAGCCCAAATAGTGAAGGAGACCAATTTGATGATGCGATTACTTTCGGTTCAGCACCAGGTCAGTTTCCGCTACTTGCCGAAGCAGGTGCTACCTACGATGTAAATATTACGGTAAACTCAGCTCAGGCAGATCTCGTATTCTACGGAATGTGGATTGACTGGAACGAAGATGGAATTTATGATGACTTCCATACTGGTTCGCAGGTAACGGCTAGTCCAGCTATCGCAGTTGTTACCATCACTGCACCAGCTACCGTTGGAAGTACGGTCAACGTAAGACTACGGGCAGATGACAATCCTTTTGTATCTACTGATTTTGAAGGAGGAAAAACGAACGGTGAAGTGGAAGATTTTCAAGCACTTGTTGTACTTCCAGTAACGTTAACCCATTTTTCTGGGCAAGCAAGTGGTTGTCACACGAACCTGAAATGGAATGCAGAAACGGAAGAGAATTTTTCTCACTATGAAGTTGAACGCAGCGGCGATGGACGATTATTTAGTTCGATTGAAACAATCAAAGGAACAGGTGGACCTGCCTCAGGCGTTTGGTATACCTATACTGACAAAACTGCTGGCAATTTTAACTATTATCGTTTAAAGATGGTAGATTTAGATGGCAGCTTTGAATATTCAAAGATTATTAATGTGAATACAGATTGTTCCGTTGATTATAAATTAGAATTATATCCTAATCCAACCAGTAGTAACCTGGGAGTGATAAATGTAAAATTCTATTCTAATGCTGACGAAACACAAATTCAGGTAATTGATATGCAAGGACGTATTCTCAAGCAACTGAGCATAGGTACCGTGCGGGATGATATAAATTTATTGCAATTTGATATAACTGATTTACCGGCAGGCTCTTACCATCTTAACATGATAGGAGGCGGAAAGGGTAGTTCTAAGACTTTTATTATTGCTAATGAATAAAATCGAATAACTTTTTTAACGAACTGAGCCATCCCGAATTAACTTTCGGGATGGCTTTTTTGGTAATTATTTCGCAAAAACTTTCTCTATATCTCTGAAAGCTTTCAGCTCAATCGGATTTCCACTGAAATCCAGAAAAAACATCGTTCGCTGCTCCGCGGGTAAGCCGGAATAACGCGTCTGTGGCGGCACAATAAAGGAGATCTCATTCTTTTCCAGCCGTTCCTGAATACGCGTAAATTCAGCAATCGACAATAACGCGCCAAAATGCGGAATGGGTACTTTTACACCATCCACTTTTCCACAATAATCCAAAGGTGGTCTTTGGTCACTGATGTGGGCAGAAAGTTGATGACCAAAAAAATCAAAATCTATCCAGGTATCGGTCGAACGACCTTCTTCACAACCCAGAATATCCACGTAAAAGGAGCGGGTGCTGGCAATGTCTTTAATCTTGAAAGCGTAATGAAAGGGAAGCATATTTTTCTTACAAAGGTGATTATTTTTTTTATTATTTCAAACTTATTTTCTTTGGAATAGTATGCCGCTATTTACCTTTGCAGGTAAAAGACATATCTTTGGTTTACCAAAATAAATAGACTTAATTCCATAATGTTTTGTAGAGGTACCAAATAGATATTTTTGATCAGATTGAGGCTCTTTTTAGAGTGCATAGCCTAGCTATGGACGATAAAAAAGCCGAAAAGGTGGACAAAAAGATCATTTGGGAGCATACAAATTATTTTGGAATAAAGTCTAATACGTATCGGAGAAATCAGCGATGTTCAATCAACTATATCCGAAATAACCTGAATGCATTGTCACTTATTATAACTATTTCAAAGCCGATTTAGACATGAACAGAATTTACCAGATTTTTTTGGTGTGTTTAATTTTTCAACTGCCCGTTGCTGCCCAGCAGCTACCGCTCTTTACTCAGTACCGACAAAATATCGGGATAATTAATCCCGCTGGAATTGGTAGCGATTTTATGGTTTTTGAACAGCAAACTACTTTCGGTGCCAGCGTCCGACGGCAGTGGGTAGGTTTTGCCAATCCACCGACCACCCAGTTGATTCAGGGCGCTTATATTTATGACGGTGACGGCGTTAGTTTGCTGAGTGGTGGTTATCTGATCAACGACCAGACCGGACCTACAGGTTTTACGGGATTATACGGACGATTTGCCACTATTTTTTCGAATGATATCTATGATCATGGTATTTCCGTCGGATTTAATGCCGGACTCGTACAGTATCGGGTGGACATCACAGATATTGACTTTCTGGAAGCCAATGATATTCTGATTACGGAAGATCAGAACAGACTTTTTCCGGATGTTGGCTTCGGTGCTTTTGCTTATAAACGCTTTTCCGGTGGAATGTTGGATGATTCCCAGTTATACGGAGGTGTTTCTATTCCGCAACTGATTGGATTGAACCTGGAATTTAAAGATAGTAACGGAGCGTTTTTTACCCGTCGTGTGCAGCATTTTTATGGAATTGTCGGCTTAGTAAAATATCTGGGTGATGACAAATTTATTGAACCCAGTGTCTGGGCCAGGTATACCCTGCAATCGGAGGTAAATGTAGATATTAATATACGCTATAAGATGGCGACTAATTTCTGGTTGGGAGCCGGAGGGAGCACCGCCGGCGCGGCGCACATAGAAGCCGGAATACTGGTAGGAGAATCTCCTGGCTCCGATAATACCTTTACGATTGGCTACGGATTCGACTACTTTTTTACCTCTTTTGGCCCGGAAGCAGGAACTTCCCACGAATTCAATCTATTTTATAGTTTTTAATATTATATTTGTGGTGTATTAATAAAATACCCTAAACAGGGTACAAGTACCCAAACGGAACACTGTATATTTGTGTTATAAAAGCATTTATCCCAATACCGACTTAGATTAAAGCAAAATTTATATTCCCTTTAAATGCTATTGAATTAATTGTCCTGACTTTTCTGGATGATCGTTTCCTTCTGCGGGTAGCGGCTATTAATAGTAATGTAAATCAACAACAGTTCAGACTTTGCGTCGCAAAGAAAGGGGAGGACTGTAAAAGGTAAAAAACGGATAAATCTGCTGATCGGTTCGCCGGTCCAATAGATTTGGCAAAGTTTAGAGATTCTCATATCTTGAGGAATATGCCCGCCCGGTGAAAACCAGGCGGGCTCTCTTTGGAATGGCAAATAAATAAGTGCAGCGTGATGCAAAAAGAGGAAGTATAGAATCGTACCTTATTTATTTATATTTAACATTCCTTTGTTAAATGGGTTACCGCAAAACCGTAATATCCCCCTTATAAACAATCCCTTCGCCCAAATTCAATCGCAGCACGTAATAATACGTTCCTTCCGGAACCATTCTGCCGTTCGGCCCCAAGCCGCCCCAATCATTATTGTATGGCTGTGCCTGATAAATAATACTTCCCCAGCGATTAAAAATCACCAGTTCTGACCGGTCAAATAATTCGGGATTATCCCGGATGGCGGGAATTACCAGCCGCTCATTTTTATCATCCCCGTTAGGCGTAATTCCACTAGGCACCTCAATGACCGGGCGATTATCCTCCATTAAATTAAGGACGATCGCCGACTGGTGGCACAGGTCCGGACAAATATCACTACAAACCTGATAACCTAAAATTAACTGCCCGGACTCATAATCAGGAGCGGGCGTATATTCGTAAATACCTGCTCCAAGATCTTCAATGGTTCCCACGGTGGGTTCGTTCAGAAGCGTAATGGTAAAATCATCGGGCAGATCATCATTCGCGACCAGATTCAGTTCAACCGGATCAGCGCTCGTTACTAAAAACGAATCCACGACGGTCAGCGGGTCTTCCATAGCTACCGAAATATTAACAGTATCCTGGTCATAATCCGGACAGAACTCCGAAGAAACGATCCAGCTCAACTGGTAATTTTCGTCCTGTAAATCACTGATGTCCGTGGTTGGATTGGTTTCGTCGCCGATCATCGGGGCTCCGACGAGTGCTTCCCAAAATCCGGTAATTCCGTTGCTCGTGCTGGCGGACAGACTGGTTTCGTTACCACATATTTCCTGATCATTCCCCGCGTTGGCCGCTGGCAGATTATCCACCGATTCTACGTTTAAAATAAAATTTAAAACGGTATCACAATCTGTTCCCGTTCCGGAAAGCAGTTGCATATAAATTCCGGCAGTATCATATTCGATATTGTTCAGGCGATAGCTGTCACCCGCACAGATAGTGGCTTCCAGATTGGTAATTTCGTTTTCCGAAACTTCGATGGTGGTAGTCGCGGCGTCGGCACAATTGGTGGCGTCGGGTATAAAGGTGATAGAAATATTTCCTGATAATCCGTCCGGATTAAAAGTATTTGTATTCGGTGCAATACCGGTTCCTTCCCAGTTACCACTGATGCCATCCTGCATATCAGGGAGCGAAATTGGATCTGCCCCGGTGCAAAGTGCATTGAAATTATCTAAAGTATAAGCCGTATTTTCTACCGTTAAATTAAGCGTGGTAATCGAATCACAACCAGCCGCCGAACCATTTGGAATGGTATCCATATATATTCCGGTAACAGAATAAAACGAACTTCCCAGCGCTACCGAATCTCCTTCACAAATACTGGCTGCAATCATCTCCGAAGCATTATCACCTACCTCAATATCTGCACTGACACCCATCGCACAGGTTCCGGAATCCGGTATAAATTCCAGGGGATAAATTCCGGTTTCCAATCCCGCAGGATCAAAACTATTTCCATTGATAACGTTGGTACCGGTCCAGGTTCCGGGAATACCGTCTGGCATCGTTGGCAGATTAAAAATTCCACCCGAACTGCAAAGCCCCGGCAATGGAGCCAGATTAATTGCTGTGGTCGCATCTGTAATGGTAATATTGATAATGGAATCACAACCAGCCGCCGAACCACCGATAATCGTATCGGCATACATTCCGGCCGCAGAATAAATTACCTGATTGATGGTCACGGAGCCATTGGTAAGTTCGCAAATTGATTCGTTGATCTCCTTTGTGGCAAAACTACCAACCGTGATATTCGTAGTATTTTCGGTCAGACAATCACCACCGTCTGGCGTAAAAGTGAGGATATAATCTCCGGTTCCTAATCCCACGGGATTAAAACTATTTCCACCGGTGACATTGGGACCCATCCAGGTTCCGGGAATGCCTTCAGGATTCGTCGGTGGAAGTGTAATGGGATTGCTGCCGCAAACCATCCCCAGTGGTTCAATCATAACGGGTGTTGCTTCGGTTATTCGAATGAAAGCACTATTGGCGGTTACACAACCTCCATTGGTGGGCGTAAAAGTTAATTGAATATTACCAGTCAGCGTACCCGGATCAAAGGTATTATTGGTAACATTGCTACCGGACCAGTTTCCTTCGGTACCCGATTGAATAGAATCCAGATTAATCGGATCACTGGTAACACAGATCTCAGATGGGATATTTTCAAGGACAACCGGTCCACCATCATTAATGGAAACCTGGGTCGTTGTTGCCATAAAACAGCCAGTTTCATCCGGCGTAAAAGTGAGTTCCACCATACCACTGAGTCCGGTGGGATCAAACATATTTCCACCGGAAGTTCCCAGTCCGGACCAGTTGCCCGGCACCCCGTCCTGAATTATATCCAGCGAGATGGCTGCATCTCCGGAGCATAACGCAGGAATACTTTGCAGGGTAATACCAGCCGGAGATTTTTGAGTAATTTCTATTAAAACCAAAGAATCACAACCCGTAACGGTAACTCCTTCCAGGGTATCCCGGTAGGTGCCCGGCATGGTAATTTCAATCCCGGAAATATTCAGCGTATCGCCCGGACAGATAGAGTCGGTGACCATTCCGGAAGAAAAACTACTGATGATAATGTTGGTTGAATTGGCCTCGGCACATCCGTCTGTAGGTGTGAATGTGAGCGTAACTTCATCTGAGAGCGTTGCCGGATCAAACATGTTTCCGGTCACTCCGGGTCCGGTCCAGTTACCGTTGACACCTCCCTGAGACGGGGGCAACGCAATCGGATTGGCGGAGCTGCAAATTTCTCCCAGGTCGTCGAGTTCGGCGGGTTCCGGTTGCGTGACCGTCAGGTCCAGCACCAGGATAGAATCGCAATTGTCAGCCGTCGCCATTGAAACAACTTCGTTGAAAATCCCGGCAAATTTGTAATAAGTATCGCCTACCAAAATACTGTCTCCCTGGCAAATCGTGGCAAACGTATCTCTGGTAGCTATTGGATAAAAATCCAGATTGATATTGACCGTAGAATCACATCCGGCAGCGGTTGCCGCTGGAAATACTTCGGTTCCTGTCCGCATATCTTCTCCGTAAGTAGTACCCCGCACGTTAATTGTTGTACCGGGACATAATGTTTGCACTAAGTCAAAAACGGGAGCTTCGTTGTACGTTAAATTAATATTAACAATCGAATCACATCCGGTGTAGCTACCCTCCGTAAAGGTGATCGTATCCGATGGATTATTACAATCGAAAGTCTGACCGCTGATAACTACTTCACCGCAGCCGCAGAAATCTCCCACGATATTATTTTCCACAAAAGAGTTAAAACTCAAATCTACCACAATGACAGAATCACAGCCACGGAAACTGGCATTTTCTAAAACAATCGAATCGTATTGCAAATAGGTGGGTGCCTCTCCGTAGGTAGTACCGTTGACCATAATAGTCGTTCCGGAACAAAGTGTCGGATCTTCCCGGTTAAGCACCTGCGGGAAAAAACGGACGTTTACTTCTACCAGTGAGTCACAACCATTAAAACTAAGTGAGCCAATGTTTTCAATTCCATTATTATTGTTAAGATGGTAAGCGGTTCCATTGTAAAACAGGGTGTCTGTCCGGCAAATTCTTTCTTCGAAGAATCCAGGGATAGGATCATCATAGTATAAAACGGTTACACTAACGGTTGAATCACAGCCGCCAAATCCTTCGCCTTCCAGGGTTTCAAAACCATTGTCTACGCCGCCATCCTGACTGCCATAGAGGGTATTGTCAAATACTTCACTATCTCCGGGACAAAGCCGGATGATATAATCACCCGTCGTAGCCGGATAATAATTTACTGTTACCTGAATAAAAGAATCACAACCATTGGCACCTGCTCCGGAAATTACTTCCATACCTTCGTCGATTCCACCTTCGCCGTAGAGCGTTCCGTTGTAATTAAAATTATCGTCTTCACAAATGGTGCGGGTAAAAGTTCCTTTCAGTGAATCATAGAAGCTGAGGGCCACATTGACCGTAGAGTCACAACCATAAAAGCCCGCATTATCTAAAACAACCGTTCCGGCGGGATCATCGGCATCAAAAACTCTTCCAGCCAGGACAAAATCTTTCCCCGGACACACCTGCGGCGTGATGTTGGCCTCTTCCGGCGTATAGACGGTGACGGTGACATTGTAAATAGAATCACAACCGTTAGGGTCGGCGTTTGCTAAAATTTCAGTACCACCCAGATTTCCTTCGTTGTAAATAGTTCCGTTAAATTCTACAAATCCACTCTGACAAATTACAAAGGTGGTATCTGCTTCACTTTCATCCAGAATATTAATAAAAATAGTTCTAAGTGTATCACAACCGTCTGCTCCCGCGATGGTCTCCGTTCCGTTTTGTCTGTGTCCCAGATTCGGATTGCCATAAACCGTCCCATTAATTTCAATGGTCTGGTCGTAGCAGAAAAAGGGTGCGTAGCTATCCGTAATTTGACTTTGAAAAGAAAGATCAATAATTACGGTCGAATCGCAACCGTTGGGTAACATCATCTCTTCCGTTCCTTCGTCGGGCAAAGGTGATTCTCCGTATTCGGTACCATTGACAAAAATACTTTGTCCCGGACATAATACATCATTGCGTTCTACTGTAACGCCATTGTTTAAAGTGATTTCCACGGTGACCAGTGAATCACAACCATTGGGTGCGACTCCAACAATTCTTTCGAAGCCGGATTGTGGGAGCGGGGAGGGACCGTATTCTGTTCCATTGATAAAAACAGACTGACCGGAACACAGCGTCCGGTTATCGTTGCCTTCGTAGGCCGGATAAAAATTCAGATCAATCGTCACCAAAGAATCACAACCCCGGAAACTTTCATTCAGTAGTCTTTGATTACCGGTTTCATTACCAAAATAATAAGCGACGCCATTTACATAAACGGTATCGCTACGGCAAAAGGTACCATCGAGCGTATTGGACGCTACCGGAAAAAAATCAATATTTACATCCACAATCGAATCACATCCACTGACGGTAAAGGTCTCCTGTCCTTCGTCGTTACCCAAATAATAAGGCGTACCGTTGACAAAGATTGTATCATCGGGACAGATGGTAGGTTCGAAGTCCACAGGCATTCCGTTCATAATGGTCAGATCGATCACGACGATAGAATCACAGCCGTATTGGTCTGGTTCGGGGACATCCTCGGTTCCTGTAAGGTCAAACCCGTCTCCATAGTTAGTGCCATTTACGGTGATAAAACCACCGGCACATAAAACATCATCAATCGTTTCGGTACTGGTGCCACAAGTGACGGTTATTTCCTGACAGGTAGTTACCAGGGTCAACAGTGGCAGTGCCGGATTGGTGATGGTGCAGCAGTAGTTTCCGGCATCGGCAAAGGTGACCGGACTGAGGTCCAGTTGATTGACGGACAGTAACGGTCCGAAAGGAAGCCCGTCTTTGGTCCACCGGTAAACGTTGGTGGTGAGACCAGCGTCGATGCCAAGGTCGATGGCGTAGGTGTCTCCGGTCTGTAGTGCCGCAACGGGGGGAATTTCTATAATATCCTGGGGATGGTATAAATTGGCTCCCGGTCTGTTCATAAAGTTGGCATTGGGAACCAGATCATCGAAGGTGAATTTATTATCTCTGCTGAAAATACTGTTGTTCTGATTGATATCCGTAACCGCAGAAGAAGAGAAATCGGGCAGAGAGTCAAAGCTGTTATTATAAATACTCAGATCCCGGAGGAAGTCCAGATCGAGAAAACTTTGTGGGATTGCTCCGCTAAGATTGTTGTTGTCTACCCAGAAAATAGCCAGGCTGCTGGCATCTCCAATTTCCGTTGGAATGGTGCCAGTGAACTGGTTATCATCAAGCCACAGGATGGAGAGTTCGGGCATATTACCCATTGTCGCTGGAATTGAACCCGTAAGATCATTTTGTGAAATCTTAAATTCTTCCATTCTGGTAAGTCCGTTCTGTCCAAGATCAGCGGGGAGTGCACCATTGATACCTTTATTTCTATTATTGAAAATAGTGATATACCCGTCGGCATCAATTGTCAGACCGGCCCAGGTACAAACCGGGTTATTTACATTCCAGCTGGTTTCTACAAATTCAATATTGGTAGTATTGATTATTTTAACCATTTCCATAGAATCGGCTGCTACGCAGGGAACAGAACAATTGCTGACGAAAGTGCTGTTGGTATTGGCAGATTGGGAAACGGAAACGACTGTAAACGCATCCGGAAAGATCGTTTGCCAAAAAGAAGCGGTAGAGGAATTTGCTGTACTGGCGGTATTGCTAAAGCATACTAATCCAAAGAAAAGTAATAAATG
The DNA here is from genome assembly GCA_937921555.1 of uncultured Saprospiraceae bacterium. Classification (GTDB taxonomy): domain Bacteria; phylum Bacteroidota; class Bacteroidia; order Chitinophagales; family Saprospiraceae; genus JALZUU01. Next base: position 28,106 of record CAKZUV010000333.1, on the reverse strand, counting down.
TTTCATGGGCTTGAAATCATTAATCGTTTTGGTAAAATGAAGCATTCAAAAACTTCAATAAATAAACATATACGTGTAATAGTGAATTCGACCTGAAACTCACGTCCCTTATCTGTAAGCAATAAAGGAAATTTGGGAGTGTCATATTAATCCTGGTCGTGCAATCAAGGAAGGTATACTGTAAAAATACAATTCTTATAGGCCTTAAAAATAAGGATTTTAAACCAAAATTGCCGAATTTTCCCTGAAAAATCTTATTTCTGCAAATATCAGGCATTTTTTAATACTTGCCATTAAAATTGACCTCCTATTCTGGGTTTTATGATTTTTTTCGTGCCAATATATTCAGAGATAGGTTAAGCTCAAGTTAATTAGTTCTATTTTCTAATTAAAATAATTATTTTTATACCCGAAACCGACCACACCTAAAGAACACGGAAAAAAACGAGATTTTATTTTACTCCTGACCCCACAGGTTTTAGTTTTCCCGTGACGATCAATCTACATACATAAAATATTTGCATTCAGTATTTTATAAATAAGGGAACCTTGTTTATTGGTACGATTACCATTAAATGGGTTGCTGCACACAATCATGATTTATGAATAGAGTATTACCCTCCACCGGTAGGTCTTTCCTGTTAATTATAGGTTTGTTCCTGTCTTTTTCTTGCTTTTTTGGAAATATTACAGCCCAGACTTATTTTATTCTGACCGATATGGAAGTCATTCCGGCAACTCCGGATGATCAGACACCTACCAGCATTCATATCTCCGGACTGCGAAACAATACCTGCAGTTTTCTGGGTAGCAGCAGCCTGAATGTAAACGCCAGTTTCACCGTATTGTCCATGGACTGGGATAATGAGGCGGATATTGACCCTGCTGCCAGTTGTTCCAACTTCTTTGTTCCCTGGGATACAACCTTTCAGCTTGGAATCCTGAATGGAGGTACCAACGCGCTGTATTTTTCCGGAAATAATTACGCCCTTAGTAGCGTAAATAACCCAACCTTTATTGAGGTAGCACCCTCTGACTGTAATAGTGTCAGTACCGAAATTACCGTTTCCAATACCAACGATGAAGGTCCCGGTTCTCTGCGGCAGGCCATTGTATGCGCCAACGCAAATCCCGGATTTAACCGGATTGTTTTTAATCTGCCGGGCGACGGACCGGATACGATCAGGGTAGGGGAAACCTCCGGCTTTGAATTGCCTTCTATTTTTGATGATTCTACTTTTATCGACGGAACTACGCATCCGGCCTTTGGCAATAATGGTGATTTTAGTCCCAGGGTGGTCCTGGATGGACAATTTCACGCCTGGGATGTGGCCATCAACGCACTATTTGTCCGTGCAGATCGTTGTGCCATTTATGGATTGGAAATAATTAATTTTCCTGATGATGCCATTGACGTACTGAATGGTGATGACGTCGTGATTGGAGGAGTTAATCGGGGTAATGTGATTCACAATAATGGATTGGAACAGGACTTCTTTGACGGAAATCCGGGACAGGGACCGTGGGAAGGTTGTGGAATTGTGATTCGTGGCGGATCGGCGAGGGCGAAAATCCAGGGTAATTTTATTGGTACAAATTACTTTGAAACGACTCCGAACGGAAACGAATTTTGTGGTATTCTGGTACGGGACGGTGGTGACCTGCACCAAATCGGAGGAATCGTACCAGGAATGAGCAATGTAATTGTAAATAATGCGGCTGGTATTGCTATTGCCGCCGGTACTTTCGGATGCCAGATTGTGCAAAATAATCTGTATTGTAATGATTCCATAGCTCTTTTTATTGCGAATACATCCAATAACGGTATTTTGTCGCCGGCCATCACCCTGGCTGAATACGGTAATATCAGTGGAACCGCCATTCCCAATCAATCAATTGCACTCTACCGGAATGATAATACTACCTGCACCGATGCACCTTGTCAGGGAGGAACCTACCTCGGAACAGCCAACGTCGTAAATGGTTCCTGGACTTTATCCGAACCTTTCGCAAACAACACGCTACTCAATACCGGAGATATCATCACGGCTATCGCCACGGATATTACAGGTAATAGTTCCGAATTTGCGGACTGTTTTACTTACACCGGTTGCAGTCTGACACTAACCGCAGCAAACGCAGCAGCGACCACCTGTGGACAAAATAACGGCGCTGTTGATTTAAATACTTCCGGAGGAACGGGGCCTTTTATTTTTTCTTACAATGGTCAAAATACGAATAATCCAAACCTGGAGAATTTAAGCGTCGGTGATTATTCGGTCATCGTAACCGATGGAAATAATTGTACCGCTGAGGTTAGTTTCACAATTGCTGAAAATCCAGCCACCGTACTATCCGTAGCCTCACAAAACGATGCAAGTTGTAATAATGCCAACGGAAATTTTACCATTTCACTTGCCGGAGGTCAGGCTCCTTTTACTTTTGCCATCAACGGAACGGTCACCGAGTCACTCGTTTTTAGTAATCTGACTGCCGGAACTTATGAGGTGTCCGTGACAGATGCGAATAATTGTTCCGATGTGATTTCCGTCACGCTGTCGGATACAAATCCGCCGAATCTTTCGGTTGCTCAACTAACGATGGCTACCTGTGGACAAGACAATGGTACCGCTGACCTGACCGTTTCCGGAGGAATGCTCCCTTTTACGTTTAGTTACAACGGACAGAATTTTGACAATCCTAACTTGGCAAACTTGAGTCCTGGAAATTATACAGTTACCGTGTCTGATGTCAATAATTGTACTGATGAAATAAGCTTTTCTATTCTGGAAACGTCTGCTCCCGAGCTCTCGGTGCTTGCACAGGAGGATGCGACCTGTAATGACGCTAACGGAAGTTTTACACTTTCTGTAGCCGGAGGTCAGGGGCCGTATCTCTACACCACAAATGGAGCAACGACCGGGTCGCCGGTTTTCAATAATCTTTTTGCGGGTACTTACGAAGTGACCGTTATGGATGTCAACGGATGTTCGGATGTAGTGACGGTGACGCTGGCAGATTCAAATCCTCCCATTATTGCTATTTCTCAACTAAACAGTGCTACCTGCGGAACAGACAACGGTTCGCTGATTGTCGTGGCCGGCGGAGGCACGGCGCCTTTTGTTTACAGTATTGATGGCGCAGAACAAAACAATGGTAGTTTTAATAATTTAGGAACCGGGATTTATACCATTGGAATTAGAGATGCCAATAATTGTTCGACCCAACTCAACGCCGTTATTGGTGATACGCCTCCCGTTAGTTTAATGGCAGCTGAGGTGATTCATCCGAGCTGTGGTAATGAGAGCGGTGCGTTTTCTATTACTATATCTGGCGGTACTGCGCCGTTTGAATATACCCTGAACGGAAATCCAGTAGATCAAACCAGTTTCAATAATTTGCCAATGGGCAGCTATCTGGTCGTTGCCACCGACGTGGAAGGATGTTCGCAGGAATTAATGGTAAATCTGGAAGATACGGGTTTACCCGAAGTCAGTATCATCCAGCAAACAGATGATAGCTGTAACGATGGCGTCGCCGGATTTTCGCTGGATGTCGCCGGAGGAGCTGCTCCTTACGAATTCGATCTGGGAACGGGTCGGGTCAATACCAACGAGTTCAATGATTTATTGGCGGGCACTTATCAGGTAACCGTTACGGATGCTAATAACTGTAGTAATACCGTGGAAGTTATCCTCGGTAATAACGGTACGAATCCGGTGAGCAGTTTCACTTTTGAATTAACCGATAGTCAGCTGACCGCACAGAGTACCGCGGTGGGCGCCAACGGTTTAATGTGGAATTTCGGAGATGGAGGAAGCAGTATTGAAGAAACCATTAACCACCAATACACCGAATCCGGAATTTATATGTTATGTCTGACGGCGACCAACGATTGTGGCAGCGAAGAGATTTGTGAAATCATCGAGATTGTATTGCCTTTAAATGATTATTCGATTGGCGGGCAGATTCATCGTACCGACGGAATAGACATTGGTCAGGTGACGGTATCTTGCACCAACGAATCTGATCTCCTAAATAATCCTTCCGGAGATTTTTTATTTACCGGATTGCCACAAGGAGAAAACTATCAGATAACCCCCACTAAGGATATTAATCACCGGAACGGAGTAACGGTAATTGATATTATCAGAATACGTTCGCATTTATTGCTCATCGATACTTTTAGTACCGCTTCTGAGTACATTGCGGCGGACGTTAACCGGAGTGGAAATGTTTCGGTTTTTGATTTATTACAAATGCAGGAAATAGTGCTTGAAATTACTAATGAGTTTCCACAAAATACTTCGTGGGAATTTTTTCCGGCGGACTATACTTTTGACTACGGATCGCAAGCTCTGAATTACAATTATCCACAATCCATTACCGTCAATGATTTAAATACTGATTATTTGAATGCTGATTTTATCGGGGTGAAAATTGGGGATACCAACGACAGTAATAATCCTGCATTGACGGGTAGTGAGAACAGCCTCTGGCAAATAGAAGACCGGGCGGCGACTGCCGGAGAAATAATTAATATTCCGGTCCGGATGCTGGTGGAAGAAAAAATTCTGGGTTTTGAGGCAATGATAAATTTTGATCCGGCGCATCTGGAACTTCAGCAAGTCACCGGCGTTACTGGTTTTCAGGAAGAAGAGGGACGGCTGAAATTCTTGTGGTACACGGAGGAAGTCGGGAATCAGGCACGGAAGATTACCCCGGAAATGGAATTGATGAATTTTCAGTTTTTGGTGCACACCGATTTAGAAAAGATCAGTGAGGTCATTAATTTTGTAAGCCCCGACGGGCGACAGCTGCTTTATAACGAGCAGCAAACAGCACAAAGCATTCAATGGGCGTTTACTGATGGGGTAGTGACAGATATTAAAAGTTTTGACCAGCGTGCGCCAAAACTGTATCCTAATCCTTTTAATCAGCAAACTCTTTTTACTTTTGAACTATCAGGCGCTTCTGCCGTTTCCTTAGAAATTTATGATCTGACTGGTAAAGCAATTTTGAGACAAGATGAAAACTTCGCGTCCGGGTTACAAAAGATGAGCGTTTCAGGCCATCATTTTCCCGCTGCCGGTACTTATTTCTATCGGTTGAATATAGACAACCAAACCTTTCGGGGGCGGATTATTAAACAATAGTCAGACAGATTTTCTGAATGCATAATATATTTTTTAAACGGCTTCTATCATAGAATCCAAGATACAATACTATATGAAATTTCTTTCCCCTCTGTTATTTGTGTTTCTATTGGCGGGCAATCTTGTCGCACAGTCTAGTATCGAACTGGAAAATTTTGCCTCCGGTTTTAGCAGTACCGTTGATCTGGCAAATGCTGGCGATGACCGGCTGTTTGTGGTAGAACAAAGCGGTAGAATAAGAATCATTGATGCCAACGGAAATACGTTGCCGAATAGTTTTTTAAATATTCAGAATGAAGTATCCAGTGGTGGAGAAAGAGGTCTGCTGGGACTTGCTTTTCATCCCGATTATGCGACCAATGGCTATTTTTATGTTAATTATACGGCGGGTAATCTGAATACCCGGATTTCGAGATTTTCAGTAGATCCGAATAATTCTAACATAGCAGATTCAAATAGTGAAGTTGTATTACTGGAGTTTGATCAACCGTTTAGTAATCATAATGGTGGGGATATTGCTTTTGGACCGGATGGCTATTTGTACGTAGGGACGGGAGATGGTGGCTCGGGTGGTGATCCGCAAGGCAACAGTCAGAATCGACAGAATTTTTTAGGGAAATTATTACGTCTGGATGTGACCACTAATCCGTCGGTTTACACCATTCCGGCAGATAATCCTTTTGTGAATGATGCCAGTACGCTGGACGAAATCTGGTCCTTTGGTATTAGAAATCCCTGGCGCTGGAGTTTCGATAAATTGACCGGAGATATCTGGATCGGTGACGTGGGACAGAATGCGCGGGAAGAAATAAATTTCCAGCCTGCCAGCAGCAGTGGGGGAGAAAATTACGGATGGAATTGCCGCGAAGGTTCTATTGCTTTCAATAATCCGGCCAGTGCCTGTTCGGGGGTAAGTGATTTTGCGGAACCTGTTTTCGATTACGTCAGTGGTGGTAGCATTGGATGTTCTGTAACGGGAGGTATTCGTTACCGGGGATGTGAATATCCTGCTCTTTATGGAAAATATGTTTTTGGTGATTTTTGTTCCGGCCGATTCTGGACGATCGATGAAGTAAACGGAGTGTGGGTAACCCAGGAAGTGCTGAACAGTAATGTTTCAATCAGTGGCTTTGGCGAAGATGCCAACGGCGAATTGTACGTGCTCGATCTTGGTGGCACTATTTACCGGGTGGTAAGTGGCGATCCGGCTGAACTAAGTATTTCTGATAACGATGGAGAACTTTCCGTTAACACAAATATTGACGCCGGTAATCAATATCAGTGGTTGCTGAACGGTGAGGCCATCGATGATGCTATCGCCCCCGATTATACTGCGACCGAAAATGGTGATTATTCTTTACTGATAAAAACGGAAAATGGTTGTTCTTATACCTCTGAATCTGTTACCGTCCTTGTCAGTAGCGTAAATGATTTGAGTAATTTAAAAGAATTTATAGTTTTTCCCTTGCCGTTTGATCAGCAACTAAATTTTAAAATTTCGTTTGAAACGCCCGCGGAAGGCGTCGTCTCGCTGGTGGATCAAAATGGAAAGCTTATTCAAGAAAAGCAATTTGCCAGAACCGGTATCATCAACGATAAACTATCTACGGCAGATTTACCAAGCGGGATTTATTTGTTAAAAATAAAAACAGAAAAAGGAAGTGCGGTAAAGAAAGTTATTCGGTTTTAAGAACTTCCAAATGCTGCAACGCTTTTTTTAAGGCATCCGGACCAGTGAAATGTATGGACTGGATACCGACCTTTTCTGCTGCGGCTACGTTGCGTAAAGAGTCGTCAATAAACAATGCCTTGTTACGATCAATCTGATAACGTTCCAGCAATAATTCGTAAATAGCAGGGTCAGGTTTTTTGATGCCTTCGTCCCCGGATACCAGAATTCCGTCAAAGAGATTCAAAAAATCAAATTGCCGCAGGGCAATCGGAAAGGTTTCCGCCGACCAGTTGGTCAGTCCATAAATCCGGTATTTTCCGGATGCTTTTAAGGTTTTAAGAATTTCCACCGTTCCGGAAATTTCTCCGCCCAGCATCTCTTCCCACCGGTCAAAATAAGCATTGATCTCTTTTTCATATTTTGGAAAATCAGGCACCAGTAATCCGATTCCATCTTTCCAGGTACGGCCAGCGTCTTGTTGTTCATTCCAGTCCATCGTACATACTTCAGATAGAAAATATTCCATCTCTTTTTCGTCGGCAAATATTTTTCGGTATAAATTTCTGGGATCCCAGTTGATGAGTACTTTACCAAGGTCGAAGATGATGGTCATTTTTGAAATGTTGAAATGTTGAATTGTTGAAATGTTGAAATGTTGAAATGTTGAATTGCTTCGCTTGTTGAATTGCTGAGCTTTGTCAAATACCAGCGAGGTAAAAAATTACGAAATCTCCCCTACGGGGCTGGGGTAAAATTTCGGAATTTTTTACTGGTTTTTCGTTAGTCGCTTCGCGGTTTAATCGCTGTGCTCGTTTAATTGTTGAATCGTTTAATCAGTTTGCTTTATCATATTACCGACCGCAGTGCTTCAAACCCTTAAAATAATTCAGGGTACCTTGCTCCTAAATATTCCAGATCACTTTCTGCGGCCAGAAAACCAAAAGCCGGCCAGTAGCTTGTTTTTAGAATTCTTTGAAAAATATCGACTGCTTTTTCTGCTTCACCATTATATAAATACCAGTTTCCTACCCCGTAACCCTGAGTCGCCATATCCAGTTGACGGCCTGCGGCGGTATTGGAAGAAATAAGAATATCATCCGGGGACCGTAGCCCTTTATACATCAGTAACCGTTGGTGGTAGGCTTCGTTTTCGATCAGCACCATATCTTCCGTGATTGATTTCAACAATTCTTTTGGTTCTTCTGTAAAACCTCTTCTTCTGTAAGTCATGTACAGCCAGTCCGCCGTAGCACATTTGAGGTCGTCATTCGTAGAATATCTCAGACAGGATTCGTAAGCAATCTGTGCCTCTTTATAATTTTGTTGTAAATAATGGGCCAGTCCCAGGTGGTACCAGATATTAAATTGCAGCGAAGACAGCGGTTGATTCAACCGGTTAGGAATACCATCGGGTTCGATTTGTATGGGACGGTCACCGACCAGCAGAGCGGCCTTCATCAAATCTTTCACGGCCTCGGCGGGTTTGCGGACAGATAAATGCCGGTGACCACGGTGACGATAAAGTTCCGGCGATTCCGGATGGTGTTTCATACCACGGGTAAATACCGCGATTGCTTCCTGGTAACGGGTCAGATACGCCAGTCGGCGTCCATACCAGATGATATTTTCAAGATTGGTCGAATCTTTCAGAAAGTCCTGATAGGCAATATTTAACATAGAGTCTTTACGGACCTGAACAACGGGCGCATCCTGAACTGCGTGATAAGCAGTACCAGAAAAGCCGACAGCCTCAATTCTTGCCTTGTTTTCGCGGGGTGGTGCAGGCTTTACATCAGGTTCACATCCCCAGATACCCATCAGAAAGATTGAAATAGCAAAAAGGATCCGTTTCATCATTAGACAAAGGTAAAAAAAAAATAATTTACAAAGCGATTAGAATATTGGGAGACAAACATTATAGATATTATTATGTTATCTTTGACTATTACTAACCATAAACAAAAGATATGAAATATAGCTTTACAAAAATCTTATGCCTGTTTTTTTTAGGATTAAGTTTTAACGGGTTTACGCAAAACGTGGTGGAGGTGACTTTTATTGAGAGTCGAACGAAGGAGGCGCTCAGCAGTGAATTTGGGGTGGACGCACAATTTGACGTAAAACTGTACAAAATGCTCTACGAGACGCCCGATCTTCAGGGAAATCTGGACACAGCTTCGGGCCTTTTCATTGTTCCCGACGATCCGACGGGAACTTTTCCACTGCTTTGTTATCACCACGGAACGGTAAATGACCGAAACGATGTGCCATCCCTACTGGAAGGAGGAGCAGAATTAGCAATCATTTTCGGTGGTATGGGATACGTGACGGCTGCTCCCGATTATCTGGGGCTGGGTACGGCCCGTGGAATTCATCCTTACGTACACGCGGATTCCGAGGCCAGTGCTTCTATCGATATGATGTATGCCATGCGCGCCTACGCGGAAAATGACGAAGATATCACCCTGAACGATCAGGTTTTTCTCTCCGGTTATTCACAGGGCGGACACGCAGCGATGGCTACGCACCGGAAAATAGAGCAGGATTTATCCGCTGACTTTACCGTGACTGCCGCTGCCCCTATGTCGGGCCCTTACAGTATTTCTCAGGAAATGCGGAAATTTACGACGGGCGATGATCCGTACCTTTTCTGTGCTTATCTGGTTTCACTGGTACTTTCCTACGAAGCTGCTTACGGAAATATTTACACGGATCTGGAAGAGATTTTTAAACCTCAGTTTGTGGACGATATCGTTCGGTTTGAAAATGAGGAAATTAATCTGTTTAGTTTAAATTCACAGATTATATTCAAATTAAGCTTCCTGGGCGGTCCCATTCCCAAGCTGATGTTACAGGATTCTATCCGGGAGATTGTTGTCAATGACGGGGAGCATCCGTTGATGGATGCACTACGGGATAATGATGTTTTTGACTGGGCACCAACTGCTCCAACCCGGCTTTTTTACTGTACTGCTGATGATCAGGTAACTTTCAGAAATTCTGTGGTAGCTGATTCTGTGATGAATGTAAACGGTGCGGCGGATGTTGACTCGGAGGATGTTGATTCGGGAGCAAACCACGGAGGTTGTGTTGATCCGGCTACGACGGCAGCGATCGCTTTCTTTGCGCAGTTTCAGGAGGTTACCGTTGGAACCAACGAAGTATTTACACAGGATTTATTCGAGGTTTATCCCAACCCGGCAAATGATGTATTAACCATTGAGATGGAAACAGAACGCACGGGCGGATTTACGGTTAATTTGTTTGATGTCTACGGAAAATTAATTAAATCTGAGATAGCAGCTGGTAATGTTGTAACATTTGATGTAGAAGAAGTACCAAACGGAATGTATCTGCTTTCTGTCAATGGTGGTACTGTACGCGGAGTGGAAAAAATCAATATTCAGCGATAAGACAAAAAGAAATTGAAGCATAAAAATTCGAGTTGGCGTCAATGGTTTTTCCTTCTGGGAATCATTGGCGCCATTCAGTTTGTGATACTGACCATCCTGGCCATGTATTTTTACGACGGAGGCACGTTGCACCAACGGGAATTACGGGGCTATTCTTTTCTATTAAATTATTTTAGTGATTTGGGCCGGACCGTAGATTTTCGGGGTGCCCCAAATAATCTGCCCCGGTATTTATTTGTAACGGCGCTCTCTTTCAGTGGTGGCTGTCTGATGCTTTTCTTTTTTGCCTTGCCTGGAATTTTCAATAATAAAGCAGCAAAAACCCTGGCCATCCTAACCGGACTTTTTGGTTTGATGGCCGCCGTATCATACATTGCAATCGCCAATATCCCGTGGAACGTCAATTATCGGGGACACGTTTATTACGTCCGGATTGGATTTCTGGCTTTTTTATTGGTAACGATATTTTATTCGCTGGCCATTTTGCTCGAACCCCGGTATCCCCGGCGATATGCGGTAGCTTTCTTGATTTTTGCAATTATTCTGGGTACACAAATCATCATCATGTTTTATGGTCCGCGAGCGTACCGGTCGGAAGAAGCGTTATTCTTACAGGTAGTTGCGCAAAAAATAGTGGTCTATTCGCAAATTTTATGTCTGCTGTATCAATCCGTTGGCGCACTGAAACACAGTCGCAGCACGCCAACGGATTAAAAATTTTCAATTGTTTTAGATAGCATGTACCATTTACCTGTTTATCTGAATGTAGCCGGAATATCTATTCCCTTCACCGTCGTCCAGCACGTAGAAATAGGTGCCATCTGGTAGTATTTTGTTTTTGTTCCAGCTTCCGTCCCAGTCGTTTAAATATCCTTCTCTGCTATACACTTCATTACCCCACCGATTGAAGATCAGCAGATGATTATTAGGAAATGACTCGATTCCCTGAATGGTAAAGAAATCGTTTACACCGTCATTATTCGGACTAAAACCATTAAAGATAAGGAGATCATTACATAATACGGTTACATAAATTTCGGTACTGTCACATCCCGTTTGGTTACAGATAACGTAACTGAAAACATCCGGATTATCAGGATCACAATAATCTGTATCGGGTGTATATTTGATCGTTTGATCTTCGTTGATACCGACTATACCATTTTGTGGTTGCGTAATCAGAATAATGGTATCCAGCCGGCCATTGATCGTATCGTTCACTAATTGCCCAATATCTACTGCATTATTAGCAGTGGTATTAGCCCGGTCTTCGACGGCCACCGGAGGAATTATATCTGCCAGATTTTCAATGACCGTAATCTGGAAATAAGTTGTATCGCAAATTCCCGTATCATCACAAACCACTATACAAGCCTCTTCGGTACCTTCTTCAAAACTGCTGACGTTCACGCAGACCGCCTCTTCGTCTATTTGATATACCACCATTTCACCCGAACTATTTTCACAGTTGTTTTCAACACTGACAACCGATCCTGTTAACTCGCTCAAATCCAGACAAATTACTTCTGTTTCGTTCACATCCAGGGTATCTGTCACATAATCCGTAGTCACACAGTAGACATTGGCCCATACCGTATCGACGCAGCGGGTAGTATTATGTGTGAAAACCAATTCGTGGAAACCAGCAGTCAACGGTAAATTTGTACCCGTTGGAACTTGACTAGTATTTACATTGACAACGGTAAATGCGTTGGTGGTCTCTTGACGTATATTCAGATTGCCATAATCATTGGCGGTGTTTCCACCACCGATAATTTCCTGGCTGGCATCATAAAACCAGTTAGAAGTAGTATCCCAGATATTCATAGAGTCCACAAGTTCCGGAATGCTTGTAAAACGGGTCTGGTAAATTTCGCTGTTCAAGCTCCAGTTTTCCAGTCTGTAAGTTCCGACGTTTCCACCACCGGGGAAAGTAAAGGTAGAATAATTGATTACGCTGTCAATTGCACAACCGAAGGTGGCACTCAGGTAATCATTTCCGTTATCAGTGATGGAATATCTGTCAATCTGGAAGAACGGAATTCCAAGACATAATTCACCGCCCACAGTACAGTCACTACTGACAACAATTGCCGTATCCACATCCGTAAATAGGTCTCCCGGACACGGTGCGGGATTTCCTGTGTTGATGATAACAATGGTAGTGTCACAAATGGCCTCATTGTTACAAATAATTACGCAGGCCGTATCTGCTCCGCTAAACGATAGATTCGGCGTATAGACCAGACATGAATCACTGATCGGTGTCAGCGTACCAAAGTCGGGTGCTTCGCAAAGTACAATCCTGCTAATATCCGATCCGATTTCACTGAGGTCCAGACAAATCGTGTCCGCAGGAGATTCAAAAGGCGTACTTACGTAAATAGTGTCAGTTGTGATACAACTGTTATTTATAGTAATGGCCCCCGTTTCTACGGTACAGCCATTTGTATCGGAAATGGTCAGTTCGTAAATTCCGGCAGTCAGATTATTTCTGCTTTGTACATTATCGCTGCCGGGTAAGTCTGACCAGTCAAACGTATACGGACTATTGCCACCCGTCACGCCAATTGAAATGGCGCCCGACTGATTACAATCTCCGTTTACAGAGGCCAGATTAATATCCATAATTTCCGGAGACGTAATTGTAAAACAGGACTCGCCCGCTATACAATCGTTGTCATCAAGGATCACTATACAATAATCACCCGGTGATAGATTATTTTCCTGGTATTCGATTCCCTCGTCGTCGGTAATCACTGCCGTTCCGCTTCCTGCAAATCCAGGACTCAGTTCCAGACTATAATCAATCGTACCATCTGTACTTCCCAAGCAAGAAACCGGGATGATTTCATTAATGGTAATGATTGCTTCCGGAATATCATTCTGGATAGAAAAGAATAACGAGGTGTTACATCCTGTTATATTATCGGTAATTTCAATTTCGTACGAACCTGCTGGCAAATCATCTCGGGTCAGGTTGGTTCCCCATTCCGGAATACTGTAATCTCCACTTCCATTATTCACTGTTATACGGGCAGAACCGTTGGCCATACCACAATCGGCCGGCCTCAGAATCTGGACCGAAGCCAGTAAGGTCGTATTTTGACCAATGGTGACCAAAAGTATCTGAGAACATCCACTATTATCGGTAGCAATCACCTGATATTCTCCTGAGGCTAAATTGTTCTGACTGGCGCCGGTAGCAGCGAGATTTCCGTTCAGCATCCAATCGTAATTTATTGAATCCGGACTTAATAAAGCCGTTCCATCGTTGTCCGGACAAGTTGCCGGCGTAGTATCTACGATGGTTACATCCGGTCCGTTAGAATTTCCTATAATGATTGTACTCCGTATAGTATCGCAGCCATTATCCGAAGGATCAGAAATACTTACCTGATAAATTCCTCCGGCCAGATCAGAAATACTACTGCCGGTAGCACCATTAGACCAGGCAAAATGATAGTCTGATTCAATTCCTGCAATATTGATGGCTGCACTACCATTTTCATCACTACAGTTTGCATCGGTAGTTACTACACTGGTGACCAGTAAGTTGTCACAGTCGGTGACGGTACATTCGTCCGTAACAATCAGGCTGTCAAAGACCGCCTGACAACCGTTAGCGTCGGTAATGGTCAATTGATAAATTCCGCTCGTTAAGTCATCTCTTTCTGCCGTTGTTAAATTCGTATCACCCCAGGTATAAATATAACCAGGAGTACCACCCGCAGGAATTGCATTAATCGTTCCGGCCGCATCACACGTTTCGTTGGTCACGCTGATGGCCAGGATCATTTCTTCCGGATCGGTAACGTCAAAGCAACGTTCTCCCGCCAGGCATCCATTACCATCTCTGACGATGATACAGTATGTTCCGGAACTCAGGCTGCCATTGTTGACCGGATTATTATCGCCATCTATGAAAGTAATATCTGCTGGTGTGATGAAACCTGGTTCATAAGTTACATTGTACAGCACTGATCCGTTAGCGTCTCCGGCACAGGCCAGTTCAAAGCTCGGGTCAACATCAATGGTCGCTCCCGCCGGTACATCATCCGTCAGCGTAAATACTACGTTGGTTCGACATCCGGTGATCTGATCCAGAATGTTATCTGTGTACGTCCCGGATGATAAATTTTCGATGACCGGACCCAAATCGTACCGATAATCTCCGCTGCCACCTTCTACCTGGATAGTTACCGTTCCGTTATTTTCTCCGCACGATGGAAGACTGGTAAGTGTTGCCGTGGCAATTAACGGATTGTTTTCCGGAATTTCTATAGTCATTATTTCAATACAGCTTGTACTGCCAGAAGCTACGGTTACAAAATAGGTGCCTGCCGGTAAATCATCTTTCGTAAATCCATTGCCGAAATCGTTTCCTGCATTGTCCGTCCAGGTATAAAAATTTGTGGTTGGACTCAGGGTAGCAGCACCGTTTGCTAGCTGACAAGTTGCAGGCGCAATAGACGCTACGGTTGCCTGTGGAGCGTTCGGATTGCTGAGCGTAATAGTTTCTACAACAAAACAACTAGCATCATTTCTTTCGCTGATGGTTACCTGATACGTTCCGGCTGCCAGGTTGTTTATACGATTGGTGGTTGCATTATTATTCCACTGGTAGTTATAATTGCCACCCAAAGAATTGATATCGATTACACCATTGTCTTGTCCGCAGTCCGGTTCGGTCGTTGTGATGCTGGTATTAACAGCACATGCTGAGCATTCATTTTCAACGATAATCGTCGAAATTATTTCAGTACAACCCGCAGCGTCGCTGATGGTAACGGTGTAGATGCCTCCGTTCAGGTTGTTCCGGTTTTGTGGTTCTGTACCGATGGTAAGATCTTCCCAGTCAAACTGATAAGGTTCCGTACCTCCGCTTACGGAGAGCATTATATTTCCGGTAGTATCGCAAGTCTGATTACTGGCTGTAAAAGTTGCCAGGATTGGATTGGGCGTAACTACCGTAAAGCATTCCTGCGCAGTGATGCACTGGTTACTGTCACGGGCGATCAGACAGAAATCTCCGAAGGAGAGCGTACCGTTCAGATAGATATTGCCGAGTGTATCCTCGATTGTTACGGTTGGATTACCATGATATCCCGGATCGGTCGTAATATCGTAATTTACATTTCCATCCGCATTATTGCTGCAAGTAGTAACGACTGTTCCATTGATGGTAATATTCGCTTTTGGAACTGCATTTTCAATATTTATAAGAACGGCAGCCGTACATCCTGTTTGTGTATCGGTAACCGTGACGGGATACGTTCCGGCACCCAGATCGGTACGGGTGGGATCATTTCCCCAGTTATTATTAAAAGTATAATTTCCACTTCCATTAGTAATTGAAATAGTCGCTGATCCATTGTTAAGATCGCAGTCCGGTTCTGAAATAACCATACCGTTTGCTATCAGGTCCGAGTTATTTTCTACGATAACCTCCATAAAATTATCACAGATAGTATTTGCTTCAGAGATCGTAATCTGATAAGTCCCCGCGATCAGATTCAGACGTTCTGCGCCTGTTCCACCATCGCTCCATTGATAAATCAAAGTATCGGGACTCAGCGTCACCTGACCATTTGCGGCGGTACAGCTTTCCGGAATATTACTAACTACAATTGTCTCCGGACCTTCCACGTTGCCGATGGTAAAGGTAGTTACCACTGGATTTACACAATCTGTATCCGTTTGATGAGTGATCGTTACGCTATAGTCTCCGCCCATCAGGCCATTTTGGATATGCCCGTTGCTAAGCGTTGGGAAATATTCGAAATCATATTCAGATTCGTCCCCCGCCAGGCTGATCGTTGCACTACCATTCTGTTGTCCGCAGTTGGCATCAGTAGTATTGATATTTTGAATAATAATATCACTGGCGATGCAAGGGTTACAAGTATTTTCGACGGTTAATCCGGACAGTATCGTTATACAACCATTGGCATCTGTGACCGTTACATTGTAAATATCTTCCGTTAAATCGGTTCGGTCTTCCGGATTATTACCAGCAGGCAGATCTTCCCAGTCAAATGTATAAGGAGTAGATCCTCCGGTAATGATCAGATCAATGCTGCCAGTTTGATCACAAGTTAAGTTAGCTAGCTGGGCATCCACTTCTAACGGTGACGGAGCGGTGACGATAAAGCAACTTTCTGCGGCTAAGCAGTTATTTGCATCCCGGATCAACAGGCAATACGTTCCGGCGGCCAGGTTACCGTTTGTAGCAATCCCTGTACCATCTG
Source organism: uncultured Saprospiraceae bacterium (assembly GCA_937921555.1). Classification (GTDB taxonomy): domain Bacteria; phylum Bacteroidota; class Bacteroidia; order Chitinophagales; family Saprospiraceae; genus JALZUU01. The sequence goes on along the minus strand of CAKZUV010000333.1, from coordinate 11,614 downwards.
CCATTTGGATAATGGTATCGGCGGGTTGCGCAAAATCGGGACTGTAAGCTACTGTAAAACCAATGAACCCATTTTCTTCACCGGTACAATCCAGCGCTATTGTTGAGTTGTTCAGCGTTAGCGAAATGTCGGAATTATCGGCTGCCAGTATAAAATTAACCGGGAAGGTACATCCGGTTTCCGTATCCGCTATTATTAGATTATAAACAGAATCTGCCGTCAAGTCTGTACGGGAAGGGGTTGACCAGTTGCCGTAAGTATAGTTGCCACTTCCACCCTCTGGTACGATCGTTACCGATCCGTTGTTGTTATCACAATCCGGTAGATTATTGATAATGGCTTCGGCGGTTAACGTATTTTCGGCATCTATTTCTATTGTAACAATGTCAATACAATTAGTGATTGGGTCTGTTACTGTAACAATGTAAGGACTTTCCGCTGCCGATAAATTATTTCTGGTGTTTCCGTTTTCACCGTCATTCCATTCGTACATATAAGTATCAGGACTTAAAGTGGCTTCACCATCGGGGGCGGTACAAGTTGCGGCTATGGTGCTGAGAATGGATACCTGCGGACCATCGTTGTTGCCGACTATAATTGTTTCAGTAGTAAAACAAGTAGCATCGCTGGCGTTGGTTACGGTTACGGTAACTGTACCTGCCTCCAGGTTATTAATCTCATTGGTAGTACTTAAATTTGGATTCCAGTTGAATAAGTAATCGCCGGGTTCCATTTCAATTCGGATAGTTCCGTTTTGTTCACCGCAGGTAGCCTCGGTGATAATGGTGCTGGCAATGACTGGATTATCACAAGGAGTACATTCGTCGCTGATGATCAGCTCTGTCAGAATAGTTTCGCAGTCATTGGCATCTGTAATTGTAATACTATAAAATCCACTATTTAAATTGGATAAGTTGGGTGTATCATTTCCGTTACTCCAGTTGTAGGTGTAAGGAGCAGTTCCGCCAGTGACGGTTAATTCGATGCTACCCTGCGTATTGCAAGTTTCATTGTTTAGAATAAGGGCTGTATTCAGAGGAGCGGGTTCTGTTACATTGAAACATTCCACCGCCGCTATACAATTATTTGCGTCTCTTACTTCCAGACAGTAATTTCCTGTTCCCAGATTTCCGTTAGATATTTCTGTGCTGTCCTGTAAAATTCGAATCGCAACTGGTTGAACAAAACCAGGATTATAATCAATGTCAAAGATTACCGTAGCGTCACTTTCTCCAATGCAGGAAACTTGTGGTGCGGATGCAATATTTACGACCGCATTTACAACTTCATCCGTCAGACTAAACTCGTAGAGGGTATCACAGCCCGTCGCAACATCCGTAACCAGTAACTGATAATTTCCGGCTACTAAACCGGTCATGGTATTATCAGTGATATTCGGTTCGAAGGTGTACTGACCGCTACCATTCATATAGTTGAATCTTACCTCACCGTTGGCTTCTCCGCAGGTCGGTGGTACGACAATGGTATGAGCTACCCCTAAATTACTAATTTCATCTACCGTTATTTCGATGACATTTTCACAGTCATTGTTAGCTGCTGAAACGGTTACGAAATAAGTACCTGCTGCCAGATCAGTACGGTTGGCAGCTATGGTATTATCGGGCCAGGTATAATCGTAATTTGCTGGTTCGAGATTGACGCTACCATTCGGGGAAGTACAGGTTGCCGGTTGCTGACTGACAACTATTTCAGCGGGAGCTTCTTTATTTTCAATAATAAAATTCTGTTCACTAAAACAGGATATATCATTAGTATTGACTACGGTTACCGTATAAGCTCCGGGAGCTAAATCAGTAGCTTCTGAAGAAGAACTAATAGCGGGGGCAGACCAGGTAAAGGTATAATCACTGATGTTTCCATCCATTTGAATTTCGGCTGACCCGTTATTAGTTTCGCAATCAGAACCGATGGTTAGAATACTAACGATTACTGGTGGAGTAGGGCAAGGCTCACAGGAAGTTTCAATTGTCGTAGACGGAATAACTGCCGTACAACCATTTGCATCTGTAATGGTAGCCATGTAAGATGCCGCTGCGAGTCCACTGCGATCTTCCGGATTATTCAAGCCAGCAACATCCGCCCAATCCACCTGGTAAGGCGCTGTTCCACCTGACAAAGTTAAATCGATACTTCCTGCTTCGCTGCAAGTAGCATGCTGCGCGGAAACGGTTATCTCAATGGCTGTTGGTTCGGAAATTCGGGTACAGGCCTGACCGGCTACGCAGTTGTTATTATCATAAACAATGATACAATAATCGCCGGTACCTAATTCACCATTATTAACTGTGAAATTATTTTCATCTAATATTTCTATCCGTTCGGGACTGACAAAACCAGCTGATAATTCGATGTCATAATCGATGCTACCATTTTGATCTCCGGTACAATCCAGTAAAATAACAGGATCGACGGTTACGGTAGCATTGGCGACGTTATCTTCCAATACAAAATTAGCAATTGTTTCGCAACCTGTAACGTTATCAATAATGATAACTTCATTTGGACCGGATGGAAGATTCTGAGTGTTACCAAAACTATAATCACCGCTACCGCCAGTTACATTGATGGTTACCATCCCGTTGGCCAGACCACAGGTGGGCAGGGTGTCAATCGTGACGCTACTCGCCAGTGGATTGATGTCTTCGATAGTTATTTCAATAATATTCTGGCAGCCAGTTATGTTATCTACTGCTGTAATAAAATAGGCAATGTTGTCCAGGTCATTTCTGACCGCGCCGCTTCCTCCGTCGCTCCAGATGTACAGGTAACTGGCCGGAGATAATGTAACTCCTCCGTCGGTTGACTCGCAGGTGGTTGGAGACTGACTGATTACTTCCGCTTCCGGACCATCTTCATTTTCGATAACAACTGTATGAAGAATTTCGCAGTCGGGATCAGCAACCGCAGTAATGGTTACAGTATAAGTAGCAGCGGATAAATCAGAGGCCGTATGGTCGTTACTGATATTGTTCGGCCAGGTGTAAACAAAATCAGATTCTTCACCCGTCACATCCAAAACAACAGAACCGTTGGATTGATTACAGGTGGCGTTGACAATGACTTCGCTGATAATTTCAAAAGGCGAGCACCCGGTGGGGCATTCGTTACTTATGGTAATGGGAGCGGGAACAACGGTACAACCATTCTGATCGGTAACCGTCAGATTATATACACCCGGATTGAGGTTTGTTCGATCAGCAGGGTTGTCAGCTCCAGATACATCTGCCCAGTTGTAAATGAGCAATCCGGTACCTCCGGTAGCAGATACTTCGATGGTGCCAGAAGTTGTACAATCTGCGTTGACAATTCCAATGGTCAGATTCATGGCGGTTGGTTCGGTAACTTCTGTACAAGTTACTGCCGCTAAACAGCCGTTGGCGTCAACCACCTCCACACACCAGATTCCAGCCAATAGATGACCATTGTTATGCACATTTCCGGCAGGGTCTTTAATTAAAATAACCGCAGGGTTTGCGAAATCATTTTCGTAAATGATATCAAAATCGATCGTGCCATCATTTGCACCCGCACAACTTACGGAAGTATTGGGTGCAATAATTATTTCTGCACCAGCTACGTCATCTGTAACACAGAATGATACGTCGGTGCTACAACCTGTTTCATTGTCTGTAACCAATATATCATAACAGTCTGCAGGCAGATCACTGCGATTACTTCCACCATTCCAGCTGTACGTATAATTTCCACTACCATTACTAACATTAATAGTTGCTGCACCATCACTATTGCCGCAGGTGGCATTTTGGTCGACTGTCGCAGTAGCTGTCAGGTCACTGTTACTACCGATCGCAACCTCTAAAACGTTCGTACAAGGATTACCCGGTTCGATGACGGTGACGGTATAAGTACCGGCTGTGAGGTTATTCTGAACTGCTCCGGTGCCAATGGAAGCGCCCCATTCAAAAGTATAATTAGCAGGTATCAGAGAAGCACTACCATTAGCCTGACCACAATCTTCGTTAGTTATATTATCAATCAGTGCTTCGGGGCCGTCAGTGTTTCCTACGATAAAGGTTCTAACCGTTGTAACATTCTCGCAACCAGCAGTATTTTCAGTGATGGTCACTGTGTAATCTCCTGCTATTAGATTTGTTGGATTTGGACTGTTGCCAGAACTAGCAGGTGTCCAGTTAAAGATGTAATCCGCCACGTCACCAGCTATACTGATGGAGATACTACCGTTGTTTTCATTACAATTGGCATCGGTAATTATAGCACCGGTAATTTGTGGTTCATTACAGGTGACACAATTATCCTCTACCACTAATCCTGTCAATACCATTGTGCAATTATTGGCATCCGATATGGTAACCGTATAGGTTTCGGCGTTTACATTTACCTGATTGTTAGTAGCGCTGGTGCCGGACCAATTATAGGTGTAAGGGGCGGTACCACCGCTGACTGTCAGGTTGATATTTCCTTGCTGAGTACAGTCTGCGTCGCTGATCTGGCTGCTAACATTTAACGGCGCAGGACTGATTATCGTAAAGCATCCGTTGCCAGCCAGACAGTCGTTCGCATCGTAAACATTGATACAATAGTTACCAGGCATTAATTGTCCATTCTGGTGAATGGTCTGGTCGTCCGTACGTATAATTTCCTCCCGTCGTGGTGTGACAAATCCATTTTCTTCAATAATGTTAAAGATTACGGTACCGTCATTTGCCCCGAGGCAGGATAAAGAAAATTCGGGATCTACTTCAACGGTGGCTCCAGCTACATCATCAGTCAAAGTAACCGTTGCCGCTGCGGTACAACCTGTCGTTATATCTGTCACGACGGGCGTATAAACACCACGTGGCAAATCAGTTCTGATGGCCTGTCCGGTGGAATAGCTGTAGTTTCCACTACCTCCCGTAACCTGAATGTCTATGGCGCCATTAGATTGATTACAGGTAGGTTGGCTGGTAATCAGGATATCTATTGTTAGATTATTTTCTTCCGGAATTTCTACATTAATTACATTGTCACAACCCGTGGCCGGATCAATAATGGTAACCTGATAAGGACCAGCTGCCAGATCAGTCTGTGTATTTCCGTTAGCCGTTCCTGCTGACCAATTATAAATATAGTTGGCCGGTAGCAGGGTGGCAGTTCCGTCGCTGGCCGTATTACAAGAAGCAGCGGTAAGATTATTAACGGTCGCCATTGGTCCGTCAATATTTGTAAGAATAAAAGACTCGGTTAGCGTAGCCGGGCAAACAGTGTTTGTGATCGTTACGGTATACGTGTCAGTTCCCAAATTGCTATTAGTTGCACTATTATTATCAGGGTCATTAGACCAACTGAAAGTATAGTCTGCTACGTTACCGGAAATGGTCAGTTGAATACTACCATTGGCATCGCCACAGGTTGCTTCCCGGATTTCGGAGCCGACGATGATGGGGTCTGCACAAGCCGGACAATCCGTTTGAATGTTTATTTCATTAGTAATAATTTTACAATTATTAGCATCTGTAATGGTTACAATATAGCTTCCTTCAGTTAGGTCTGTCTGATCCTCTGAATTATTATTTGTACCGTTTCCGGACCAATTGTAAGTGTAGTTTCCGGTTCCACCAACAACAATCAAATCAATGGTGCCTCCATTATCACAATTTCCGTCGGAAGTAACAACTGTTACATCAATAGCGGGTGGATCAACAATGGTAAAGCAAGTTTCACCAGCGAGACAATTGTTGTTATCTGTAATGATAATACAATGTTCACCGGCACCTAACTGACCATTTATTTGTTCAATTTCATTTTTATAGATTTCAATGTTAGCGGGTTCTGTAAACCCATTCGCATATTCTACGTCATAGTCCACCTGTCCGTCATTGCTTCCGGTGCAAGTATTATCAGTAATCGAATTGATAGTAATGGTTGCTGCGGGAATATTATCCGTAAGGACAAAATTTGTTTCTGTGATACAATTATTCTGATCGGTAATGGTAATGGTATAAGATCCGGCCGCCAAATCATTTTGTAGCGCTCCGGTGGAGCCATTACTCCAGTTGTAAGTCACGGGGGCGGCCGCATTCTCTACGGAAATATTCACCTGTCCGTCGGCCTGTCCACAATTAGGCTGAGCAACTATCTGGTGATCTGCCAGTAATGGACTTTCCTGTCCAATGGTCACCTCGATGGTATTCACACAAATATTACCAGGTTCTGTAACTGTAATAATATAGCTACCGGTCGGTAGATTATTCTTAGTCGCACCAGTACCGAATGAAGGTCCCCAATCGTATTCGTAATTAGCAGGTGACAGGATAGCAGAACCGTCATTCGCATCACAATTAGCCGGGGTTGTATCTACTATACTGGCGATTGGTCCGTCAGTATTAGTGATATTAAAACTCACGGTAGTGGTTTCATTACAATCAGGTTCGGAAATGGTGACGTTGTATGATCCGGCGTTCAGATTGTCTGCACTATTTCCATTATTTAAAACAGCAGGCGACCACTCGTAAGTATATATATTCGGATCACCTGTAATCTGCAGAATGACTGCCCCGTTATTGTCACCACAAGTTGCATCGGTAGTTGTAACACCGGAAACAACAGGTGCGGAACAAGGAACACAATTATCTGCGATGATTATATCTCTGATGGTAGTACTGCAACCATTTTCATCCGTTATTGTTACCGCGTAAGTCGCGTCCTGCAGGTTAACAACATTTTGTGGATCGTCACCTGAACCAAGATGTTCCCAGTTAAATGAATAGCTGCCGGTACCACCGGTAATTTCCAGATTGATACTGCCCAGAATTTCATTTCCATTATTATCACAATCTTTATGAATAACAGAAAAAGCAGTATTGACTGGATCTGGTTCTGTAACCTCAAAACAATCAGTTCCGGCGAGGCACCCATTGGCATCCCTTACTTCAATACAATAGTTGCCAGTGGTAAGTGTTCCGTTGGAAAAATTATTATTGTCCCTTGTAATGAATACTTCTTCTGGTCCCACAAATCCAGGCGCTGTTTCTATCGTATAAATGACGGTGCCGTCGGATGCTCCCGGGCAGGAAACTATTATCTGTGGATCAATACTGATAATTGCATCTGCAACATTATCTTGTAAAATAAAACTGATAATTGTTTCGCATCCTGAAATTCTGTCTGCCACTGTTACTTCGTAAGGTCCAGCCTCCAGATCATTGCGGGAAGTGCTGCTGCCCCAGCCAATGTAATCGTAAAATCCACTACCATCCATAACGTTAATGGTTGCGCTACCGTTGGCTTGACCACAGGTAGGTTCACTTACGATATTGATATCCGCAGCGAGATCATTTTCTTCCTCAACGATGACGATCATGGTATTTGTACATCCAGTAACAGGATCAGTAACTGTAATGTTGTGCGGTCCTTTTAGCAGATCATTCCGGTTGTAACCTGTGATTCCATCTTCCCACAAATACTGGTACGAAGTAGGTGATAAAACAATAAATCCGTCTGCGCTGGTACATCCAGCGGGAGCACTGAACACTACGACCGCTTCCGGACCATCAATATTGCTGACCTCTACAGTTTGAGTGACGGGTGGGCAGGAAGGGTCATTTGCGTGGCGGATAGTCACATCGTAAATACCTGAACTAAGGTTGTTGGCATTGTTGGTAGTACTGACATCAGGGTTCCATACATAGATAAAATCATCCGGAGTGCCTCCACTCACTTGCAGGAGAATAGATCCATTGTTTTGTCCACAGTCGGCATCCTGAACTACGATATTATTAACGCTTGGATCCGGAGGACAACTATCATTATCACAATTATTTCCAACGTATTGACCGAACAGTACTTTTTCACAGCCACTACAATCCGTTATGGTAACAATATAGACACCTTCGTTGTTAGTGGTTATATTTTGTGGATCATCTGTTCCCGGAAGGTGTCCCCAGTCATAAGTGAATGTTCCGCATCCTCCATTGACGGTGAGATTAATCTGGCCGGGAGTTGTACACTCAATATCCGTGATGGTAGTTACTGCAACCAGTTCTTCGGATTCTGTAACTGTGAAGTTTTCAATTGCCCCACGGCAACCATTTGCATCTTCTACCTCAATTGTATAATCTCCGGCAATCAGGTTGTCGGCGTCGAAAGGTGCATTTTGTTCGTTGGTAATAAAAATACCAGCGGGTTGTACGAAGCTATTAGCGTAAGTTATATCGTAGAACAGTTCCCCCCGCTCTCCATAACAATCAATAGTTACAATCGAGTCCATTATGAGAGAGGCCCCTACTGCTTGTTCGTTTAGCGTGAAGTCAAAAACAGTCTCGCAGGCGGTAGCACCCTGATCTGTTACTGTTACCGTATAATCCCCTTGTCCAAGTCCTGTACGGTTAGCCTGGTTTACAGATGGATCATCGCTCCAGATATAATTAAAATTACTGGCAGGACTGTTTGCGACGGTAACGGAAACTTCACCATTGAGGATGCCACATTGAGGTTCGGAGATAATATCAACCGAAATTTGTGTGGTATTGACGGAATCAATTTCTATGGTAATAATATCCGGACATTGAGGCGCCAGTGGATTGACAACTACAATACTGTGCCGGCCAGGTTTAAGGTCACTTCTGTTGTTAGTGGTAGCATTATCGTTGGTTACCCAGATGTAGTCGTAAGTATCAGGATACAAAATTACCGAACCATCGGGTGCACTACAGGTAGCTGGAGTTGTAGAAACAGAATCTACCTTAGGCCCGTCAATATTTCCAATAGAAAAAGTTTCCGTAATTTCACAATTTGTTACTGCGGAAAATCCAATAGTTACAGTATAAACGCCAGCCTGGAGGTTGGATCTTTTGTTACCAACGTTGTTGGGAGTACCTGCACTGGTGGACCATTCGAAGGTATAGTCTAACGGATTACCATCTACGATTATTTCTCCGCTGCCATTTTGAAATCCACAGCTGGATTCGATGGTATTAATATTTGTAATTACTGGTTCAATACAAATACAAGTGTCTCTGATTTCCAGATCGATAATATTTGTACAACCATTGTTATCAGATGCGGTAATTTGATAGATGCCAGCTTCCAGATTATTTCGGGTTGCACCAATGCCGTTATCACTCCACTGGTAGACAAAGTTATTTGGTGAAAGGACCACGTTGCCATTAGAAGAATTACAATTGTCAGGGTAGTTGGAAACAATTTCTATTTCAATTTCTATGATTTCCGCACTCGCACCGTTGAGGTCTAACGCCCCACAAATATCTCCTCCGCCTTGTTGAAGCAGACTGTTTATTTCAAAAATAGAAGTGCCACCAAAATTGATTAAGCCTAAATCTAGCGTGGAAGGATCATACACCACGGTATGAATCGTAAAGGTTCCGGTCTCTGTAATATTAAATGCAGGAACAGAAGAGGTGTCTGCAATGGTAAGGTTATTACCGTTTTGTTCAGTTAATAAATAAATCACTTCAAAGTCAGGACTGATAACCATATTACCATCCGGAGTAGCAGAAATATTATTACTGTTATTTTCAAAACAAATAATCTCTTCTTCTATTGAAATAGTTCCAGCATTTACGGGACACGCTCCGTTATTACAGCGGTCTTCTACCAGGATATTGTTGATGGTAACTTCGCATCCTCCTTCGTCCTGAATTACAACAGTATAAATACCTGAATTTAATTCAGTTCTGTTTTGTGGTTGAGGAGTAGGGCCTCCTGCCGGGTAAGGATTCCAACTGAAAGTATAATTTCCAGTACCTCCTACGATTCCTAAAATAATACTACCTGTATTTTCACAATCCTTGTGCACCACAGAGTAATCTGCGCTGAGGTCATCAGTGACTAGCACATTGACCGTTTGAACAGTTGTACATCCCTGATTGTTAGTGACGGTAACAGAGTAGTCACCCGACTGCTCAACCGAGGCACTTTGTATAACCGGATTCTGTATACTAGGTAAACTTCCCTCGGGCCCTGACCACTCGTATGATGAACCTCCACTGGCAAACAAAGTAATATTTTCACCTTCGCAAAGAGGACTGTTGACAATTGCCTGAACTGTCGGATTTTCATTAATTGTAATACTTGTATTGGACACACCAATACAACCAGAGGCAGTGGTTACAATAACACTCACCGATACATTTGCGGTACCATTGCTTATGTAAACTGGATTTGCCGAAGTTGGATCATCAAATGTTCCATGATTAGCAGACCATTGATAGCTTTCAGGATTCTCTTCTGCGATAACAGTAAAGGATATATTTTCATTTTCACAAATTGTGGGTGAAGAAGGTGTAATACTAATATCAAAGTCACCTGAAATAGTAATTATCTGGCTTTTCTGATCTGTATTTCCACAATTATCAATAGCGGTCCAGGTTCGGGTAATTGTAGTTCCACATCCATTTTGTTGGGTGTCTTCTGTGAAAATTATTTCAACCTCTGAATCACAATTGTCAGTTGCATTAATATTGTCTGGCACTGATGGAGCAGTACCACCATTGTTTCCGTCTATAGTCGTATTAACTGGCACGCCATTCAGTATTGGTGCTGTAGTGTCTTCAACGGTAATAGTCTGAGCTGTAGTGGCTGTATTACCACAGGCATCCGTAGCTGTCCAGGTTCTGATTAAAATATAAGTATCATCACATACGCCACCTTGATTTTCGTCTTCAACGGTTACTACTACATCTGAACAATTATCAGTGGCAGTTAACAAGTTAGCGGTTGGGATAGCGCCACATTCTACGGTGATGTCACTTGGGGCATTGCTAATTTCAGGAGAAGTCTGATCGTTCACCGTAATACTTTGCGTGGAAATGCTACTGTTACCACAAACATCGGTAGCGGTCCAACTGCGGAGTAGGGTATAACTTCCTTCACAGTTGCCTTCTATTGTTGCTTCCGAAAATGTCACGGTAGGATTCGGATCACAATCATCCATAGCACCGACACTTGGAGGAATTGGAATAATTGCTGTTTCATCACATCTGATAGTCAGGTTGTTGGGAACTCCTGTTAAAACAGGAGCGGTATTATCAACTACGTTTACTATTTGAGTAGCGATATCTTCGTTGCCGCAATGATCAGTGGCTGTCCATGTTCTTCTAATAGAATAGCTGTATTCACATTCTCCTGGAATAATAATTTCATTCAAATTTACAAACACATTTGGATCACAATTATCGTTGGCGATTGGATCAACTAAAATTGCTGTTTCACCACAATTGATTGTTACATTAGTCGCTACCTGCAAAAGAGTCGGTGGGGTAATATCTTCAACCGTAATTGTTTGAGTTGCAACTGTTTGATTTCCACATCCATCGTTTGCCGTCCAGATTCTTGTTAAAATATAATTTCCTGGGCAACCTAACTCATTACGCTGCTGGGTATAATTAATACTTACGTTTGCACTACAGTCATCAGTAACTGTTGGGGTAGCTGGTGCTGGAATATTATCACAGGAGGCACTTATGTTTTCTGGTATACCGGCAAAAACTGGATTGGTATTATCTTGAACAAATAGATTCTGAGTCTGTGTAGCTTCGTTTCCGCAGAAATCTGTAGCGGTCCAGGTTCTGATGATTTGATAATTTCCTGGACAGTTACCAGAAACAATAAT
>CAKZUV010000332.1 GCA_937921555.1 uncultured Saprospiraceae bacterium | reverse complement strand
GGGACTGATTAACTCATGAGCCTGCTCTAAAAACCAGGAAAACGGAAATTCTTAATCATATTTAATAGAAACAAACTATATATTGCGTACGCGATAAAAGATATACACGTTAAAGAATCTCTGCGTTCTCTGCTCCTCTGCGCGAAAATCACTTTTTAGAGCAGACTCACTCATTTACCGATTAATTGTGTTTAGCTTTGAGCGATACCCCGACAGCTTGTCTCGGGGAGCTTCATTTAATAGCCTTAAAATAGCTCCGGCATCTCTGGATTTATTTACGATAACCCGACTCCTGCATTTTTTCCTTATTTTTATCCCTAAAAATTAAATGGCAGATCAGTCTGAACAATTATACGCGGTCCTTCGGGAAAGCTGGTCGGACGATCAGTTTATCAGACTCACGCTTTCTAAATTGCGTAAAGGCAAAGAAGCAGCCACGCGGGTAACCATCCGTCCGGTCATCATCCGGGGAAAAGCACAACTTTCTTTCGTGTCCCAATTTCCTACCAAAGACATTACTAAAAATTATCCTTTTGCGGAAGCGGAAAAGCGAATCGCTGATCTGCTGGAACATACCTATCTCATCGCTAATCTTTTTACCACCGAAAAACAAATTATTCTGGAATTGCGCCGCAATGGCAAATCAACTCTGCGGACACAGGCCAGCAAAATGACCGATGACGTGCCGGCCCGCAGCCACGACCGTAAGAAAAAAGAATGGATTGCCGATAAACGTTTTTTGGTCGAACTGGGGATTTTAAATAACAGTGGCAACGTAAAAAAAGACAAGGGAGACAAGTACCGACAGATCAAAAAATTTGTAGAAATTGTAGACGGACTGGTACGTCAACAACCGGCCCTGGAAAATCGGAAGCCTTTACAGATTGTGGACATGGGCGCGGGAAAAGGATATCTGACTTTTGCACTCTACGATTATTTTTCTCATACCCTGGATCGTCCCGTGGAGATTACGGGCGTCGAATTACGCGAAAATCTGATCACCAAAGGAAACGAAATTGCCCGGCTATTAGGTTACAAAGGCCTCACCTACGAATCGGGATTTATTCAGGAATACGAGTTGCCGGAAACGGATATTCTGCTGGCTTTACACGCCTGCGACACGGCGACGGACGATGCCATTTACAAAGGCATCAAGGCCAAAGCTGAACTCATCATCTGCGCGCCCTGTTGCCACAAACAAATCCGGCGTGCGATTACCAAAAGCGAAGATCTGCAGCCCATTTTGCAACACGGCATTTTGCTGGAAAGGCAAGCGGAAATTATTACGGATACGATCCGGGCATTGTTGCTGGAAACACAGGGTTATAAAACCAAAGTATTTGAATTTATTTCCACCGAGCATACCGGAAAAAACCTGATGATCGTCGGACAAAAACACGACCGGCCCGTAGATAAAAAAGCATTACTAAATCAGATTGCCGCTATCAAAAAACGGTTTGGAATTGAAAGCCATTATCTGGAAGGGTTGTTAGATTTTACCGAAAAATAATTTTATGAGCGAGGTGCCGATCAATACCGAACCAAAACAATTTACGTTTTTTCAAAAAACAATGGCCTGGTGTGTACACCTGCTCACGGCCAGCGGGCTGGTAGCCGGGTTTATGGCTATTCTGGCAATCAATGATCTGGCCTGGCGCGGCGCGATGTTGTGGTTGGTTGTCGCCCTGGTGATTGACGGCATCGACGGGACCTTTGCCCGTATTTTCCGCGTCCAGGAAGTGCTGCCCGATATGAATGGAAAGACGATGGATTATATCATTGACTTTGCGACCTACGCCATTATTCCTGCTTATTTTTTCCATCAGGCTGGCTTGGTAGATGATCCTTATAATTTGCCGTGTACCATTTTGATTTTACTCGTCTCGGCGCTGTACTATTCAAAAGAAGGGATGGTCTCGGAAGACTATTATTTTGTGGGCTTTCCGGTGATGTGGAATATGGTGGTTTTTTACCTGTACTTTGTTTTTGATTTCTCTTCGCTGACCAATGCCTTGCTGGTGATCATTTTTGCGATCCTGCATTTTGTGCCTATCAAATTTGTGTATCCGAGTCGGGTTAAACATTTCCGGCGGCTGACGCTGGCCGTGACGACGATCCTGATTGTGGATCTGGCCGTGATTCTGTATTATCATCCGGGGAAATATTTCTGGCTGTCGCTGGTGGCGATTTTGGCGGCGGTTTATTATGGGGTGTTGGCGATTTACAATACGTGGTGGGAGGAGTGATGATAAAAAATTAACAAATGGAAAAATACCAAGGAAAATATCGAATTGCTTCTGCTCGCTGGTAGTACTGGGATTACGGTTGGTCGGGTGCCTATTTTATTACCATTTGTACAAAAAACCGGGTACCCTATTTTTGTGATATTCAAAATGGGAAACAGGTATGGAAACCTATCGGGGTGATAGCGGATATTTTATGGTATGAAATTAAAAATCACGCAAAAAATATTTCCCTGGGGGAATTTGTGGTCATGCCGAATCATATTCACGGGATAATGGTACGGTTGATACGGATACGGATACGGACCACCATCGCAAAAAAATATCGGTAAACAACGATTTCAAAATCAGGGAAAAAATACCATTTCATCCATGATAGGAGGATATAAATCCGCCGTCACCAAACACGCCCGTAGATTGGGATTTGATTTTGCCTGGCAGACCCGTTTCTGGGACCACGTGATTCGGGACGAAAATGAATATCGACGTATCGCAAAATATATTAATGAAAATCCCCAAAAATGGGAAAACGATAAATTAAACGGCGGAAAAGGAAATAAGGTACTGGAGGAATATTCGCCTTACGGAGAAGAAGACTGGTACTGGATGACATAGTCAAAATGGATCTGAATAAATTTACCTAACCACAAATAAACAAATCCTCAAAATCACCCATTCCGTTCAATATACGCCATCGCATAATCCACCTTCTCCGGACCCATCCGGCCATCCAGCGCCGCGATCACATCCTTTCTTCGAATAGGATCGGGCAGATTTTCCATCAGTTCCAGAATCTGTTTCAGTTCCGTTTTAGAAATCAATCTTTTGAGTTCCACGTCGGCACCGTTGGCGTAGAGCGCAGCCAGGCGGCTACTCACCGCTTCGGGTGTCAGACCATGGCGCATCGCAATTTCGGTAAGCGGCAATCCCCGTTTGAGCAATTGAATCAATCCCTCGGATTTTTCGTCCAGAGTTGCTTTTGCGTCGGCAGATTTACCACCGCCCTGCTCCGCTTTATACCGCGCAATTGCCCGCATAAAGATCGGGCCGTACTGTTCCATCTTCACATCTCCGACTCCACTGATTGCCCGAAAATCCACTTCCGTGACCGGCAGTTCCGCCGCCATTTCCTGTAAACTCGCATCCGAAAAAACAATATATGGAGGAATACCTTTTTTCCGTGCCAGGTCTTTTCGTAGTTGTCGTAAGACTTTGAATAAATCATTTTTAACCCGGTTGCGTTTCTTTTCTTTGTGAATGTCGCGTTTGCTTTTTTCGCGTCGTTCTTTCACGTCGGCCATTCTGGCTAGTTGAATTTTTTGTTTACCAAACAAAACCTGTTGCGCCCCGTCGGTCAGCCGGAGAACGTGGTGGTGATCGTACGCAATTTCCAGTAAACCAATATTGATAATCTGTTGAATCAAATATTGCCAGTCCCGGCCGCTGATGTCCGCCCCGGCACCGTAAGTTTTTATTTTATCGTAGCCCCGTTCCAGTACTTCCCGTCTCCGCGATCCCCGTAAAATATCGATGAGAAGATTTACCCCGATTTTTTCCTTCGCCCGCGCCACCGCCGAAAGTGCTTTTTGCGCAATGATCGTTCCGTCAAAAAGCGCGGGTGGATTTTTACAAATATCACAGTTGCCACAATTTTCGCCCAGGTTTTCACTAAAATAATTCAATAGAATTTTTCTGCGGCAGATCAACGCTTCGGCGTACTGCTGCATCCGTTCGAGCTTGGCCAGTTGAATACTTTCCTGCTCGCTGACGTTTCTTTCGATAATATCCCGGAGCGTCATTACATCGCTGTAAGAATAAAACAGCAACGTATCCGCCGGTGCGCCGTCCCGTCCCGCGCGGCCAATTTCCTGATAATACCCCTCCAGGTTTTTGGGCATATTATAATGAATGACCCAGCGGACATTGGATTTGTCGATCCCCATTCCGAAGGCAATCGTCGCGCACACAATCGGAATTTTATCATTAATAAAATCAGTCTGTACGTCGTTTCGCTCGCGGCTCGTCATCCCCGCGTGGTAATAATCGGCGTGATATCCGGCACCCGATAATTTGCGCGCCAGCGATTCACAGCCTTTCCGGCTCAGACAATAAATAATCCCCGAAGTATTTTTTCTTTTACGAATAAACTGGACAATCTGCTCGTACCGTTTTTGTCCCGGACTGACGGTGAGACTCAGGTTGGGCCGGTCAAAAGAAGAGATAAAAACGTGTGGATTTTCCAGTTCCAGCTGGGTGGTAATATCCCGGCGGGTAATTTTGTCTGCCGTTGCCGTCAGTGCAATCACCGGAATTTCCGGAAAGGTCTTTTTGAGAAACTTCATCTGCGTGTATTCCGGGCGGAAATCGTGTCCCCAGGAAGAAATACAATGTGCCTCGTCGATGGCAAAAAGATTGACATTGCCTTGTCGCAGGATGGGCAGAAAATTGGGAGAAAGCATCTTCTCGGGCGATACGTAGAGCAGTTTAATCTCACCGTGGTAGATCTCATTTTCGATCGTCGTCTGTTCGTCCATGGTTTGAGAACTATTCAGAAAAGCAGCCGCGATACCGTTGGCCTTTAATCCTTCAACCTGATCTTTCATCAAGGAAATCAGTGGCGAAACTACGACGGCCATTCCTTCCATCGTGATGGCCGGAATCTGAAAACACATCGACTTTCCACCGCCCGTCGGCATCAGCACCAGCGTATCCCGTTTGTCATAAACACCCTGAATAATTTCTTCCTGTCCGGGACGGAAGTGATCGTACCCAAAGTATTTCTTGAGCGCGGTACGTGCTTGATCGAGTTGAGCGGTGGCCATAGATGTAGAACTATTTACAAAATGAATAGAAGGTTTTCCCAAAAAAAAAACGATGAGTCTCCTTGCAAATTTAAACAAAATGTGGGAAAACATGAAAAGAGGCGTTTAAATTTCAAACCATAAATAAGATTTTTTCGCGCATTATTAAACGTTTTTATAAATTGTTTATTTTTTGTTTAAATTTTTTTGTCATAGGATGAATATATTAAAGTTTAATTATTTTTGACATATGTATAGGGAATTCTTAATTATATTTTAACTATATTCGTAAAAAGAAGAAGAACGATATAAGGATGACGTATATTGGTAAAAGACAAAATAAAATTCTGGGCTATTTTGTTTATACTTCTCAAACCAGACTAAAAATTATTTTTTAACTTTTTTAAAATATTAATTATGAAGACAATTTCAAATTTAAGATTATTAATCTTTATTGGATTAATTTTTTTGTCACTTTGCTATCAGTCTGAGGCGCAGGTAGTAACAAGGGTTTTAACACCTGATGACAAAATTGAGAATTATATACCTTGGTATAATTTAGAAACTAAGATTCCTGTGGTTACCGCACAAAGTGTTGATGTGGAGGCAGTCCTTGAAGACGACCGTAGAATAGGAAGACAATTACCAAGGATTGGTATTAGGCAAGATGTTAGTTATCAAACTAAAGACGGAAAGTTTGAGGAAAAGGGTAATTATTATCTATGGAATTTAACTATACAGAGTGAAAAGGCTAAATCTTTAAGTGTAGGATTTGAAAATACTCGCTTACCAGAAGGTGCTATCATGTACTTATATAATGAAAAAACAAAATTTATAATTGGCCCAATCCGAAATGAGATATTTCAGGAAAAGACTTTTGTATCAGATTATGCTGATGGAGAAAGTGTTACAATTAGTATAATTATTCCTAATTCTACTTCTATAAATAAGTTTAATATTCACGTAAATACCTTATTTTTTGGATTAGATTCATACAAAATATACGATAATGACTTTGAACGGTCTGGTTCATGTAATATCAATGTGGCTTGTGAAAGTGATTGGAATTGCCAGAAAGAATCTGTTTGTAAGATTATAACGGGAACTGGCCGTTGTAGTGGAGCTTTAATGAACACCGATTGTTGTGACTTGGAACCTTATATTTTAACAGCAAATCACTGTCTTGGTACACCAACCTCGAATCCAAATACCTGGAATTTTAGATTTAATTATCAAAGTCCTCAGTGTTCTCCTAATACTGAAAATTCTCCAGCAGAATGGATTACATTCTTTGGAGCTACCATGAAATCCTCTTGGGATTTCAATTCTGGTACAGACTTTTTATTACTTGAATTAAATAGTGAAATATCACAAGATGATAATGTTAGTTTTGCGGGCTGGGACAGAACTAATTCTACAACACCTAACTCAGTTGGCATTCACCATCCTTTGGGTGATGTAAAAAAAATATGCTATGATACTGATCCAAGTACTTTTGTTGGAGATTATCATAGAGTCGTTTGGAATAATGGAACTACCGAACCAGGAAGTTCTGGTTCTCCTTTGTTTAATAATAATGCTAAAATAATTGGTCAGTTACAAGGAGGAACAGCAAGTTGTACAAATCAAAATAATCCTGACAGGTATGGTCGATTAGATGTTTCATGGGAAGGGAATGGGACAAGTACAGGAAGGCTAAAAGATTGGCTCGGAGGTTCATCTAATATGATTACTATGGATTGTATGGAATATCCTGTAATTTCTGGCCCCGATGTATTATGTACTTCAAATAAAACATTTGTTTTGGTCAACAATATGCCTTGTACTAAAAATATACAATGGGAAGTGACACCTTCCAATTTATTATTATCATCTGCTAGTGGAGATGGAAATATTGCAACTATCCGAGCAAAGTCAAATGTCAAAGGTTCTGCAACAATAAAATATACTTTAACTTCGAATGGTTGTACACCAGTAGAAGTAGAGAAAGATTTTTGGATAGGATCACCTAAGGTTCTGACAAATTACCCAGATCCAACTATTTGCTTAAACAAATTTGAGGAAATAACTATACCTGAATCTATTCAAGCTACTAATTATAGCTTACAATCTCTTTCCCCAAATTTGTGGATATTTAATAGTTCTCCAACACCATACGAACCCATAGATATCATAGGAAATCAAGTGGGAATATTTGCGTTACAATTAACGGCTAGAAACGAATGTGGCAGTAGTAGCGCATTAATTTATGTTGAAGTGGAAAATTGT
Organism: uncultured Saprospiraceae bacterium; assembly: GCA_937921555.1. Classification (GTDB taxonomy): domain Bacteria; phylum Bacteroidota; class Bacteroidia; order Chitinophagales; family Saprospiraceae; genus JALZUU01. The sequence continues at coordinate 761 of CAKZUV010000332.1, read as the reverse complement.
GGAAGTAAAGGAGGAGGTTATGAGTACAGCCGTGAATCCTCACAATTAGAGGCCGAAGAAATTGATATTGAAGTATTTCCAAATCCAGCTAATGATTTCGTTAATGTAAGTTGCAGCGAGTGCCTGCCGAACACAAAAATAAAAATTTCTATACTTTCTTCTAATGGTAAAGTAGTAAGAGAGATTGAAACTAACGGAACAATTATAAATATAGATACCAAAAATATATTAGCTGGTCTGTATATTTTGAAATGTGAAATAGACGGAAATCTCTTTCACAAAAAAATTCTTAAATTATGAAAAGGGCAATACTAATTATAACAATCCTGATAATCGGAGCATCTTTATACGGTCAGGATCAACGTATCGATAATTGGCTGATTAGTGCAAACGCTGGAATCGAAGCACATGACAAACGAGTATTTAGACTCCCTGATGCAGCTGGTTTGTTAGGAGAGCAGGCAGATTACTGGGGAACATATCATCGGGGAGTTGAGATACAACGTAGGATTTGGCAGAAGCAAAAAATATCTGGTTATTTGGGGGTTGGATTTTCCCACGAGAGAGCTACTTTTCTTCGGCCATTCAACCAAATTTATTTTGGAGACACAACTAAGATATTACTTACTGCTAACGAATTTGAAAAATGGCAGATTCCGATATCTTTAGTCGGAAGATACAAAATTAATTCTAACTGGTTTGCTACCGCTCAACTTACCTCCAATATTGTCGTTTATAGAGGCATTGATCATACGGGAATC